>SVPX01000019.1 GCA_015065665.1 Oscillospiraceae bacterium
TAACGAACTCCTGATCTACAAGGCAGTTCTCCTTGTAGAACTTAGCAACCTTACCGCCGAGAATCTTCTCGATGATTGCCTCGGGCTTACCCTCGTTGAGGAGCTGCTCACGCATAATCTTCTTCTCATGCTCGAGAACATCTGCGGGAACGCCTTCCTTGTTAAGGTAAGGTGTTGAAAGAGCTGCAATCTGCATTGCTACATCCTTACCACAAGCAACAAATGCATCGGATGTTGTGTCAACATCTGTGTCAAATGTTACCATAACGCCAATCTTACCGCCAGCGTGAACGTAACCTACGCAGGGAGCCTCAAAACGCTCAAAGCGTCTGATCTGGAGGTTCTCACCGATTGTGAGAACTTTCTCCTGAAGAAGAGCCTCAACTGTCATATCTGTGCCGGATGCGATGCAAGCCTTGAGTGCATCAACATCAGCGGGATTGTTGTCGATAACTGTCTGTGCGCAAGTCTTTACGAAGTTCTGGAAATCCTCGTTCTTTGCAACGAAGTCTGTCTCAGAGTTAACCTCGATAACTACGCCAACTGTGTTTGTATCGTTAGTAAGAGCAAAAGCAATACCTTCTGCTGCAATACGGGAAGCCTTCTTAGCCTGCTTTGCGAGACCCTGCTCTCTGAGGAAATCGATAGCAGCATCCATATCGCCGTTAGCCTCTGTAAGAGCCTTTTTGCAATCCATCATACCGCAACCGGTTTTTTCTCTTAATGCTTTAACGTCCTGTGCAGTAAAACTCATTTTACTTCAATCCTTTCGAATATTTATATATAGGAATTAATTACTCAGCCTTGGGAGCATCCTCTGCGGGAGCCTCGTCAGCCTTCTTAGTTGTTCTTCTCTTTCTGGGAGCGGGCTTCTCAGCAGGAGCTTCCTCTGCATCCTCAACGATTGCAGCAGCGCCCATCTGGCCCTCTTTACCCTCGATGATAGCGGAAGCCATAGCACCAGCGATAAGCTTAACAGCACGGATAGCATCATCGTTGCCGGGAATTACGTAGTCGATTTCATCGGGATCGCAGTTTGTGTCAACGATAGCAACAACGGGAATACCCAGTTTCTTTGCTTCAGCAACAGCGATCTTCTCTTTTCTGGGGTCAACGATGAAGAGTGCGCCGGGCATCTTCTCCATGTTCTCGATACCGCCAAGGAACTTCTCCAGCTTCTCGATCTCAAGCTTGAGCTTGATAACTTCCTTCTTGGGAAGGAGATCAAATGTACCATCAGCCTCCATAGCACGGAGCTGCTTGAGTCTGCCGATTCTACGACGGATAGTTGTGAAGTTTGTGAGCATACCACCGAGCCAACGAGCGTTTACATAGTAAGCGCCTGCACGCTCTGCCTCTTCCTTAACGCTGTCCATAGCCTGCTTCTTTGTACCAACGAAGAGTACGGACTTGCCTTCTGTGGAAAGGTCGCGAACGAAGTTGTAAGCCTCTTCAAGCTTCTTAACTGTCTTCTGGAGATCGATAATATAGATACCGTTTCTCTCTGTGAAGATGTACTCAGCCATCTTGGGGTTCCATCTTCTGGTCTGATGACCAAAGTGTACGCCAGCTTCGAGGAGCTGTTTCATAGATACTACTGACATGTTTATTCCTCCTAAGGTTAAACCTCCGACAGACTTTTGGATTTTGTCCTTTCATAATATCACGTAAGGGATACACCTACAGGACAAGTCTATCGTGCGTAGTGCTTCAACATAATATCAAAAAGTCCAGTATTTGTCAAGGTTTTTTTAATATTTTCCTGCATAATAAAAAACTATATATATAATATGTATAATGCCAATATAAAATTTTCTTTGTTTTGGGCAATTTGCAGATAAAAATCAAAAGCAGCCGCATTTTTATGCGACTGCCTTTATATTACCATCTGTCAAAAAATCTATGGCTGTTGTGAGCTACTACAAACTCCTGAGACTCGTGGAATCCGCTTGTGCAGAGAGCAGGAGCATAGAAGTAAATAATGCTGTGCTGTACTGCTGCACCACCCTGGTCAAAGATGAAGTTAACTGCATCAATTGCGTCCTGGTTAGGTGTATTGTACAGAGAAGCCTGATAGCCCATACTTGTTCTTACATGTTCAACTGACTTGTAACCATCAGAAATCATAGTATCTCTGATTGCCTGTGCAACAAGACAGCAGCCGATAAAGCCTTCGCCGCCTGCCTCACCCATTACGAGACGCTGAAGAATGTCTCTGTCGGTTGCAGTAAGAGAAATAGAATAACTTACATAGTTTGCATCAGGATTAGCAATATCAAGAAGGTATTTGCCGCCTGTGGAAACTGTAGCAGCAGGAAGCTTTGTCTTTGCTTCTTTTTCTGCTTTCTCGATTACCTGAGCTGTTTTCTTGGCAACTTCTTTTGCATCGTCAAAACTCTTAGCTTTTTCGGTAGTTGAAGAATCCTGCTTGTTGGAAAGCTCACGGTCATCTGTGTAAGTCTTTGTTACGCGTGTGATAGTTGATTCGGTTGTGCTTAGTACGCTGTATGTGCCTGATGTAGTCTGTGCACTTGCAAAGAATACAGCACAAGGTACAATGATGATTGTTAAGATGAGAGAAAGCGATACTACAGCAGCCAACCTTTTGAATGTTTTAATCAAAAATTCGTCCTCCTTATTTCCGGGTACAGCAACGAGTGTTTGGTTGCATTGTGTTTAGGTTCTTATAAATAAACCCGTTCACGGTACCCTTGGACAACTCAGCCGAAAATCTCACTCGACAGGAGAGGTTCCAAGGTTCCTTAAGGCGGAATCGTAAATTTTGGACATCCATGTCGATTTCCGAAAGCGTTGTTTTTAAGCGGTAATACATTGCTTAATCACACAATCTCAGGTGTTATTAAAGCATATTTTTTTAAAAAAATCAAAAATTACACAATGAAGAAATAATTCTTTTCTGACATTATAACCCCGTCTTTATTCTGTTACAGAATTATTGTTCGTCATAGTATACAAAAATAACGATTCGGTTTCGTTACTCTTGCTAGATAGCACAAACTTTTTGACTATGCATACTAAACAAAGGACTTAAGTGTGCGTTTCTTTTTTTGTTGATAATTAACATTACAGGACACAAGAATTGTATCTTCACCTATAAGCTGTATATCTGACCAAGGTATGATATAATCCTCATTTCTGCCTAAAATCCCGAAGCAACGGGGTCTGCCGTACACAATAACAGAAGATACTTTTGCGGTTGCAGTATCAACCTCAACATCATCAACAAAACCTATTCTACACCCGTTACTACTGTTTATTACCTCTTTGTGCCTTAGCTCTACTATTCTGCATACCATAAAAATCACCTTATATATTCCGGATTTAGTTTTACATTACATTCTATTGCAGATATAACATTTTTATGATTTATATTAGTATACACATATAATGTAAATTTCTACATAAGTATTGAAAAAATCCTGCCTTGTGATAAAATATATAATGTTTGGAGGTATGTCTATGAATTCATTTGCGAAAAACAGACCTGAAGTGATAAAAAAATCAGGTGTTTATATTTTCTTTACTGTTATTTTTGCTATATTGGGAATTTCTTTAGTATTGTTACCTGTTGTGGTTAATATTATGAATCGATTTACAACCATTGAAACCACATCAGATTTTATCTATTATATTTTAAGAGGTCTGTTCGGAATCTCTATTGGTATCGGTGTCGGAATATTTGCTGTAAGAAAAGATACGCTGAGTTTTACTATCCCCTGTGTTATGGGGTTAGTTACAGTTCTGTTTCCTTTATACAGTTCAGTATCCGGATTTATTGAAGCTATGATTATAGCAAAACAATTTTCCATGCAGATGGGATATCTCACTTTTCTCCTTGATGCAATTAAGTATGTTGTGTATACACTACTTTGCATATTTACACTCTTATATACATTAGGTTATTTTAATTATCCTACAATTATCACAGTACTGTCTGATCTTGGCACAATAGGCACAGTTTCTATTTCACTTGATTCTTATATGACATATGATATAACAGCCTATGAGGTTATTTGTGTATCTGATGGTGCTATTCTTTGTATACTTCCTCTGTTGCTTCTTTTCTCTACTAAAATAGTTAAAGAAAAAAAGAAAAAAGAGAGATACAAAGCAAGGAGGATGAGATAAATGAAAATCGTAAGAAATGCTGTTTTAAAAGAAAACAAACGAATTCCTGTAGCAATGCTGATTATTTCTGTTGTTATGCTGTTTCTTTCTGTGTGTAATATATGTTTGGATTTTGGCACAGGCTCCCCTATCCTCACTATCTCTATAATGAATGTATGGGCGTTGGTTATTTCTGTTATTCCTGTAACATGGGGCGCTTGTTCTCTGATGCTTATGAGAACAAAGAAGGTTATTTTCTCAAAAATGCCGTCATATATTATTTGCGGTATGGTTCTGATGGCAATGATTATTCTGTTTATAGCAGCAGGCGAAAAGTACTTTGCATATAAGATTTTAGGGTTTGCTGTTGCTGTATTGATAGTTTACCCTTTTGTTATTGCAACATTAACTATCGAAGGCAGAATGTATAACAGAGTATTTGCTACTATATTCAGCAGTATTCTCCTTGCACTATCTATTGTTGGTGCTGTGGCGGTGTGTATTATACTGAAATCTGTTATTATCAGCACAATTATCCCTGCACTTTGCTATACAGAACTGATACTGAATGTTTTTTGTTACGATCTTGAAAAGTTAAAGAAAAACGGTGAAAAGAAAGAAAGCCTTGTTACTCACTGATTTATATATAGGACAACAAGAAAACACTCCTGTGAATCAAATCACAGGAGTGTTTGTTGTATATCAGAGATTATTTAACAATAAGCTGAGAAAAGTTAGTTTCAAGCATTGATCGTGTTACGTTAGTAAAACTGCTGTCAAACAAATCTACAACCACATAGGTATCTATTGCTCTGGCATTCTTTATAGTCATAGTTTTATTACATTCAAGTTCTTGTTTTCTTGTCTTGACCATTTTTTCTGCTTTTTGGGGTGTTTCAAAGTTATAAAGATACACCATATGCTCTATACTGCCGTCATCAGAAAAATAAACTGTCCAGATATAGGCATCGTAGTAATTTATTACAAGTCTATCATCATTTGTTACAAGATTATCAATATCTTCCTTTGTCATGATATTATTCAGATAAACACTTTCTTCTTTTTCTTTGCCAGAGACATCAGTTGTACAGGCAGATGTTCCCATTGTAAGAAAAACCACAACAAGAACTACAAGAATACACAATGCGGATTTTGTGTTTTTCATATTCTTCACCCTATTTATTGATATATTGAAAACTGAACACACAACAGGTTGTGTCAGACAGAATTGTTGCTAGAAATCCAGTAAAATAGCGGTTTTAACTCACATCTTACTTTATTGTATCAAAGAGTTTATCATCAATGTTTATAATTTTCAAACAACAATATTGTAATAAAAAATGACGGTTATGTTACATTCACAACCGTCATTTTTTATATAGTAAAAGATTCGGGAATTATATATTTTATAATCAATATATCTCTGTTTCGCATATTAGCGGATATCAAAATGTTCCTCCCTGTTCTGTAAAAACACATATATAATATTAAAACCTGATAGTAAACTACATAAACATATATTATTATTCACTCTGTTTCTGACATAATACAAAAACCGAATATGTAAGAATATATTTACTGGGAGTGATATGTTGCAGACTATATATCTGGACACACTGATATGTGTTAACATATTTATTGATTATCTGATACTGAAAGTTACACAGAAAACACTGCACATCAATACAACTGAAACAAGGATTATTTCAGGGGCAATTGTTGGAGGAGCATCTGTACTTATAGTGTTTATTCCTATATACAATTGTATATTTTCATATGTATTTAAATTTATCAGTTCAGCAATAATCATAATTACTTCCTTCGGATACAGCACTTTTAAAAAACTTATCATTAGAACACTTACATATTTCGGAATCAGTATGGTAATATTTGCGTTAGTTATTCTGATTGAGCTGGTAATTAATCCTATAGGTGTTGTAATTTATAACGACACACTTTATTTTGACATATCCCCTGCATTACTGATTATATGCACATTGATTACATATCTGATTTTAAGTATCTATAGAAAAATAAATAGCAAACACACTATTTCACGAACTATAAGGAGTGTAACTATATATATAAAAAAAGATAAAAAAATCACCTTTGAATCTGCAGTGGATACAGGGTGTAATCTTAAAGAACCTTTCTCTGGATTACCTGTTATAGTTGTTGAGAAGGAAATATTAAATTATGAAATAACAGAGGATAATAATATGAGAGTTATACCCGTGAACACACTAATCGGTTCTGATATTATTATGGGTTTCAGACCTGAAAAAGTATACATAGATAATACAGAACTGAAAAAAGGGTGTTACATTGGAATATCAGAAAACAAACTGAAAGGCGAAGTTAAATCATTGATGAGCGTAGAATTATCGGAGGCTGTATTATGAATCTATTAAATAAAATTAAATTTATCATTCAAAAAATAGTATTAAAAGTATCTGCTGAAAAGAATGTGTACTTTATTAACTCCAGCGAGACTCTTCCACCTCCTTTGAGCAAAGAGGATGAGCTTGTTATTATGGCAAGACTGCAGGAAGGTGATGAATCAGTAAAGGAGAAACTTATTGTACATAATCTGAGACTTGTAGTGTATATAGCAAAGAAGTTTGAAACTAACAGCACATCAGTAGAAGACCTTATTTCTATAGGAACAATAGGACTTATCAAAGCAGTAAACACATTTTCTCCTGACAAAAACATCAAACTGGCTACCTATGCAAGTAGATGCATTGAAAATGAGATACTGATGTTTCTGAGAAAAACATCTCAACTGAAAAACGAAATATCTATTGATGAACCTCTGAATACAGATTGGGACGGAAATGAACTTCTGCTATGTGATGTACTGGGAAGCGAGGCTGATACAGTTAATGCAGATATTGAAAAGGAGGTTGAAATTCATCAACTACTGGTTGCTGTTTCAAAACTGAACGAGAGAGAATCAAAAATTATGGAACTGCGTTTCGGATTAAACGGAAAGAAGGAGCATACACAAAAAGAAGTAGCAGATATGTTGGGAATATCACAATCATACATATCAAGACTTGAAAAACGAATTATACTGAAACTGAAAGCGGATATGGAAAAGACTGTGATCTTCTGAGAAAACAGAGTCGGTGATAATAACCGACTCTGTTTTAAAAAATACATCAGAGGATACTATCCAGAACACCCATTGAATCAGATGTATTGCCCATAGTACTGGAAGTTCCTGAACTATGCTGATCTTCGTTACCAATATAACCATCATCGTCAGTTACTCTGCCGCTGCTTTCGGTTGTTCTGTTCTCTGTGGTTCTGTTTTCTGTAGAAAAGATTGAGGATATCATTGTCTCAACCATCTCACCTTCCCTCTTACAACCTGTCATCATAAACATAGTCATAACAGCAAGAAGAATTATTGCAGTTAGTTTTTTCATAATTCACCTCATAAATGTAAAAATACCGTTCCTATCACATAGACAGGAACGGTATTATTATGCTCGTAAAATATTCAATTATTAATCTTTGAATAATTCATCAATAAATATTTCTTTTTTTACTGTTTTAAGAGTAGTTTCATCCCAATACTCAACAGTAAAGGATTTATCTGTAAAAGCGGTGATTCTGATACCGCCGTTGGTATGATGACAAGCAGAGTCAATATACATAAATCTGCCGTCTTTGTCAAAACGAACACCAACACCTACAGGTTTATTGTTATTCCAGGAGCCTGTATGTATTGTACCTGTTTCCGAACTAATACCAACGCCAAAACCGGAACGCATATTACGATTCCATTCTCCCCAATAACAGAGAGATCCATCTTTATAATAGAAACTGCCTTCGCCATGACGCATATCGTCCTTATACTCGCCATCATAAGCAGTCTTACCATCTGCCATAAGTGTTTTACCACGACCTGAGCGTTGACCGGATGAATCAGTATCACCATAATAAAAATACTGTGCTCCATTGCTCTCAACAACTAAGTCTGCAGGTGTTTTAAGCAAATCTTCAGTTGAGTTTGACTGTTGAGATGTAACTTCAACGGCAGCCTCATTGCCTCCTGCCGTGAAAGCGTTATCGGCAGAATCTTTATATTCTGTAACAGTTTTCGCATCAAGAAGCAATGAATCTATGAGTGTTTGTACATAATCGTCAATTGCGTCATCGTTCATTGAAAGAAGGTCAACAGATTCGGTAAGTTCAGTTTCAGATACTGAGGGTTCTTCAAAGGAGACAATATCATCTTCGTTGACAATCGGTGTTTCTTTTGCAATAAATACATCATCCTTAGCCGGAGTTAAACCAACTTCAGATGGAGTTACTGAAAGTAAAAGAGAGTCGATATTTTTAATGCTTTCAGGTGTTTCACCAGGAGCAGATGTTACAGATTCTGAAGCATCCTCAAGAGGAACTATTTCATCTGTATCAATTTCGCCAGCTTCGTCAGAATTAGATTTGGATTCAGAAACTACAGGATCGATGGAAGATTCCTGTGGCTGTGTATCAAAACTGAACACAACTGACTCATCAATATGAACATCTGTTGCATCTGAAATAATACGTATTGCATCTGCAATATCTGCTTCAAGAGAATACTCGTGAGCCTTGGATGAGTCAGTAGTATGTGCTTCCAAAGATATGGGTTCGATAACATCGGAAGATGCTGTATCATCTTCAACTTTTTCCAAAGCAATCGGAATAGAGGATACAGTATCAAATCCATCGTCAGAGAGTTCTTCAGCTTCTGAAAGGTTGAACATTGCACCTGTAGACTTTGTGGAATCAAAACTGCTTACATCAAAACAGAAACCACCTGCAACATCTTCTTTTGTTGTAAAAACTTCAGGTTTATGAAGTTCAGCATAAACCTCTTCTTCCTCCTGAAGAACTTGTTTGTATATATTTAGCGTTTCACTCTGAGCAAAATACAAAGGTCCGTAGTTAGTCAAAGCCATAGCCTCAGGTGTAGGAACTCTACCAAGGACCTTTATGAGGACTTCCTGACAACTTGCAGCGGGACAACAATAAAGAGTAACAGGGTAAGTTTCGCCTGTAATATACTGTAGAATTACAGTTTCACCATTAACCTCTTTAGGAACAAGGGAGCAAAACAGAACATTGCCATTAAGAACATTATAATAATTTGTCTTTATCCATTTATGTTGATTGGAGAAAAGAACGCATTTAACATCTCTACCCTGGTCATCATAATAATTCAGACAATACTTTCCATCTGAAAGTTGCTCAATTTCTTCTACTATTCTTCTGTTCTTAATTACTCGCCAACTGAGTGGTTTGCCGGGGATAAAAGAATAAGCATACTCAAATTTACTTCCATCTGATGTACGATATAGCTTACTGGATACAGGCTTAAGGGTACGAAGATACCTCATAAGAATATTTGCAAAAATATCAGTTCTTACATCTGTTACATCGCGGGAGTTAAGAGAAATTCCGTAGAAGAATATATCATTGTAAGGTATCTTGATTTTATCAGTCATAGCATTCACCTATCTGCTGAAAAGTGTAGATACAAAATACAGGCACACTCAGGTGCCTGTAAAATGTAAAGTAATATCAGATGGAAACGTCCATTGCGATGTTATAGAGGTTATCATCGAACACACGCTTCATATTGAGAGCCTCTGTAATATCAAGGTCAACTACATTGCCCTGCTGGAGAGCAACAACGCGGTTGCCGATATTATTAACGAGAAGCTCAACTGCGTGATGTCCCATAGCAGTTGCAACTACACGGTCACGAAGTGTGGGAGAACCACCGCGCTGAACATGACCAAGAACAGTTGCTCTTGTCTCAATGCCGGTTTTATCCTCGATATATTTAGCAATCTCAGCACTGCCGCCAACACCCTCAGCAACAATAACAATAAAGTGTTTTTTACCAGTTGCCTGTGTTGCAATAATCTTGTCAACAACCATTGTATCAAGATCATGGGGCTTCTCGGGTACAAGAATTGCAGTAGCACCACAAGCGATACCTGTCTGCAGAGCAATATCACCGCAACGTCTGCCCATTACCTCAACAACGGAGCAGCGGTCGTGGGACTGAGCTGTATCACGAATCTTATCTACCATCTCAAGAACTGTGTTCATAGCAGTATCGAAACCGATTGTGTATTCAGAACAAGCAACATCGTTATCGATTGTGCCGGGAATACCAACGCAAGGAATACCAGCACCTGAAAGGTCACGAGCTCCGCGGAAAGAACCGTCACCACCGATTACTACAACGCCCTTAACGCCAAGGCTACGGCAATAATCGGCTGCTTTCTTGACACCTTCGGGAGTGTTGTACTCTTCACTTCTTGCGGTATAAAGAACAGTACCACCATGATTGATGATATCGGATACTGAACGAAGATTCATCTCTACAACATCACCATTAAGAAGACCATTATATCCTCTCTTAACGCCATAAACCTGAAGGTTGCGGTTGATAGCAGCACGTACAACTGCTCTTACAGCAGCATTCATACCAGGCGCATCACCGCCACTGGTTAATACAGCAATAGCATTAGAATTTTCAGACATTATAATATACCTCCGGGTAATAATACTTAATATACATACTAATTATAATAGTAAATTGTTGTAAATTCAAGTCTTTTTTATTAATCTGTAAATTTTAGTTTCACGTTGTCCTCTCCCAACTGATTTTTTAGCTCGGAGATAAGTACATCGTTTAAAGAAACCCACAAACCGGATGGGGCTCTCAGGACTTTTTTATCCTGCTCAAGATAAAAGAATACAGGAGTTGTACCATCGAAAATTTCAATGAGTCTTCTGGCTTTATTAAAAAGGATACCATCTTTTGTATCAACTTTGAGATAAAGTGATTTGGCATCCTTGAAAGAATAAGGTTGTTCAGTAGTTACAGGAGCGGTATAAACAGGGATATATTCCCTGTTTTGAGGCTCAACTACAGGCGGCTGTTGAGATGCGGGAATAGTATGAGGAGCAGTACCTTTCTCAACCTTATCAACCTGATTTACAAGAATTTTCGGATCCTCATCTTCTCTTGAACTGACAGTACCAAAAATAGAAACAACAGCCCCTTCATACAGAAGGTTTCCGAATGAAGCAAGAGTCTTGGGGAATACAATCAATTCTATAGAACCGAATCTGTCTTCAACTGTCAGAAAAGCCATCATCTGATTTGACTTGGTAATCTGAGTGCGGTATTTTGAGACAATGCAGAGAATTCGAACCCTATCAGAATCACGATAAACTCTATGCCCTTCTCCTGTGATAATATCACCGATTCTATCAACTTTAACTTTCTGTGTATACCACTCATACTCAGAAAGAGGATGACCAGACAAGTACATTCCAGCCATATCCTTCTCCATATTGAGAAGTTCAGAGAGAGGGAATTCAGGCAAATCGGGAGCAACTACAGAGGAAGATGCTTTAACCTCAGGGTTACCCTCAAACAAGGAAAGCTGACCTTCCATATTATTACGTCTCTCGTGATCAAGATCATCCATGACAGATTTCGCCATTGTAAGCATCTGTCTGCGATTAAGTCCAAGCTCATCAAGAGCTCCGCATTTGATAAGACTCTCAAGAGAGCGGGAATTCATAGAGCCTGTATATAGTCTTTTACAGAAATCCTGTAAAGATGTAAATGGTCCTGTCTGTCTCGCTCTGATGATAGATTCAATAAAATTATATCCAAGATTCTTGATAGCCATAAGGCCGTAACGGATATTGCCGCCAACAACAGTAAATCTGTGGCTGCTGTAATTAACATGAGGTGGCAGTACCTGAATACCCATTCTATGGCAATCGGTAATGTATGATGCCATTTTATTCTGATTATCAAGAACACTTGATAGAAGTGCCGCCATATACTGTTTTGGATAATGGTATTTAAGCCATGCTGTCTGATATGAAATAAATGCATATGAGGCGGCGTGAGATTTATTGAAAGCATATGAAGCGAAACTTTTCATTTCATCGTAAATGCTCTCGGCACAAGCTCTGTCTACACCTCTGCGAATGCAGCCATCTACTTCAATTGTGCCATCTTCTCTTATAAGTCCATTAATAAATACATCTCTTTCACGTTCCATAACATCGTGCTTTTTTTTACTCATAGCACGGCGGACAACATCGGCTCTGCCAAGAGAATAACCTGCAAGTTTTCTGAATATCTGCATTACCTGCTCCTGATAGACAATGCATCCATAGGTCACATTAAGGATATCTTCAAGCAAGGGATGTTTATAACGGACCTTATGGGGATTGTGACGATTCTCAATATAAGTAGGAATGCTATCCATAGGTCCCGGACGATACAAGGAGATAACAGCAATTAAATCTTCCAGAGAATCAGGCTTAAGTTGAACAAGCACATTTTTCATTCCCTGGGATTCAAACTGGAAAACACCCTCTGTATTGCCAAGTGAGAGCATACTGTATACTCCCCTGTCACACACATCTATTTTATCAAGGGTGAAATCGGGTTCAGTCTGTCGGATAAGTTTTACAGCATCGTTGATAACTGTAAGATTGCGTAAACCGAGAAAGTCCATCTTGAGAAGTCCCAATTCCTCAAGAGTTGTCATAGTAAACTGGGTTACTATCTGTTCGTCATTCTTAGCAAGAGGTACATAATCAGACACAGGTCGGTCTGAAATAATAACACCTGCTGCGTGAGTTGTTGCGTGTCGTGGCATACCCTCAAGTCCCATAGACAAATCTATAAGATGCTTAATTTCAGGATCAGTATCATATTTTTGTCTGAGTTCCTTGCTGAGAGTCAGCGCCTTGCTGAGAGTCATATTAAGCTCAAAGGGTATGAGTTTTGCCACAGTATCGCAAGTATTATAAGGAAGTCCCAAAGCTCGACCAACATCCCGTACAACACCTTTTGCCGCCATAGTACCGAAAGCTATAATCTGTGCTACATGGTCGTATCCATACTTGCGGATTACATAGTCGATTACCTCACCTCGGCGTTCTTTACAAAAGTCTATATCAAAATCGGGCATTGAAACACGCTCAGGATTAAGGAATCGCTCGAAAAGCAAATTGTATTTTATAGGGTCAATACCAGTAATTCCGATGCAATAAGCACAAAGTGAACCTGCACCTGAGCCTCTGCCGGGACCAACAGGAATGCCCTGGCTTTTGGCATACTGAATAAAGTCATTTACAATGAGATAATAGTCCACAAATCCCATACGGCTGATTGTGGAAAGTTCAAATTCAAGTCTTTCCACGATACTTTCATGGGGATTGTTACCGTAATATTTATATAGTCCCTCATAGCATTTGCGTCTGAAATATTGATAGTGATCTTCCCCATCAGGCACATCAAAAACAGGGAGTTTACGCTTACCAAATTCAAACTCAACATTACATCTGTCTGCAATCTTTTGAGTGTTATCAAAAGCAGATTGTAATTGAGGAAACAGAGAACGCATTTCTTCCTCAGACTTCACATAGAATTCGTCTGTTTCAAAACGCATTCTGTCTTCATCGTGAATGGTATGGTTTGTCTGGATGCACATTAGTATAGCCTGTACCTGTGCATCATTTTTTGTAATGTAATGGCAGTCATTGGTGACAACCAAACCTGCATCTATCTCTTCAGAAAGACGGATAAGTTCCGGGTTAATTAACTGCTGTTCACGAATACCATGGTCCTGAAGTTCAATAAAGAAATTATCTTTACCAAAAAGATTCTGATAATAAAGTGCTTTTTCTTTTGCTCCCTGATAGTTGCCTGAGGAAAGTTTCTTGGGAATTTCTCCTGCAAGGCAGGCGGAAAGACAAATAAGTCCCTCGTGATACTTTGAAAGAAGCTCATCGTCAATACGAGGCTTTACATAGAATCCTTCTGTAAAACCTGCTGAAACAAGTTTTGTCAGGTTTTTGTAGCCTGTGTTATTTTCACACAAAAGTACCATATGATAATAGTCTCTGTCAAGTTCAGAGGTTTTATCAAATCTAGACCTGGGAGCAACATAAACTTCGCAACCGATAACAGGGTGTATCCCCTGCTTCTTGCATTCACGCCAAAAGTCGATTACACCGTACATGGCACCATGGTCGGTTATGGCAATGGAAGTCTGTCCTGACTTTTTGACAGCAGCAACTAAATCCTTGATACGACAAGCGCCATCAAGTAGACTGTATTCACTATGAACATGCAAATGAGTAAAAGCCAAGGTACACACCTCCTGTTATATTTTTAATTTACCGTAGCGTCTATAGAACTATCGGAAAGAATTATTTTCAAAACATCACCGCTATTAACCTGAGAAGCGGAAGTGATGGTCTGATTGTTAAGGGTAGTTACAGAATATCCTCGTTTGAGAATTTCCGAAGGATTGAGAGCAAAAAGTCTGACTTTTAGATTTTCATTTATTGTCTTCTCATTATCAATAAATTTATTACCTGCCATAAATAATCTGTCAGACAGTCTTTTAAACTCATCCTGTTTTAATTTAAACTCAATGGATGGATTATACTGAGCAAGGACTTTTTCATGCTCTGAAAG
This sequence comes from Oscillospiraceae bacterium, assembly GCA_015065665.1. GTDB lineage: Bacteria > Bacillota > Clostridia > Oscillospirales > Acutalibacteraceae > Ruminococcoides. Next base: position 14,663 of record SVPX01000019.1, read on the forward strand.
TTCCGTTTGTCTTGCAGAAATGATATTTTCACCAAGCACAGACAAATACTGTCCTTGTTTGATAAGTGTGTCAAGTTCCGCATCTTTATCGGGAGTTGCTAAAACTGCGGCTGCTGTGGGTGTGGGAGCCCTCATATCTGCTACGAAATCACAGATTGTAAAATCAGTTTCGTGACCGACGGAAGATATAACAGGAATTTTACAACTAAAAATGGTTCGGGCAAGAGTTTCATCGTTAAATGCCCACAAATCCTCAATTGAACCGCCACCACGACCAATGATAATAACATCTGCAACACCTTCTTCATCAACCGACTTCACCGCCTTGACAAGAGTTGAAGCGGCTGTGCTGCCCTGAACAAGTGCAGGAACAATCTCCACTTGTGCATAGGGCCAACGATTACGAAGAATATTAAGAATATCCTGCAGAGCGGCACCTGTGGGAGAAGTGATGATAGCTATATGCTTTGGAAATTTTGGCAAAGGTTTTTTATATTTATTATCGAAAAGTCCCTCTGCTTCAAGTTTTGCTTTCAGTTGCTCGTAGGCTATAGTCAATGCACCTATGCCATCAGGCTGCATATCCTCGATATAAAGCTGATACTGACCGCTGGGTTCATACACAGAAACCCTGCCACGGACAATTACCTTCATACCGTTCTTTGGGATGAATTTAAGATTTCTTGCGCTGTTTGCAAACATAACTGCTTTGACTACAGCTTTATCATCTTTGAGAGAAAGATAGATATGACCGCTTGAATAGTGGTCGGTAAGGTTTGAAATCTCACCTGTAACAAAAACATAGCGGAGGTTACTATCCCCCTCCACAAGTGTTTTTATATAAAAATTCAGTTGTGATACCGAAATAAACTTCGGAGTAGAAAAACTATTCATAATATCACTTGTTTCAGAAATAAAGTCCTGTTAACTTTACAGCACCAAGAACTGCTACGCCAACAGCGTTGTCGCAGGAGAATTCAGGCTGTGCAAATTCAGCATTGAACTTACTGCAAAGTTTGTTTTTGATAATAGCGTTTGACATTACACCGCCTGCATACACAACGGGGACATCGCCTAAAGATACAAGAAGCTCCTCTGTCATTGCAGAGATTGTAGTCTCAACATAAGCAAGGGTGGTAGCTGCTACCAAAGCCTTGTCCCCTGTTTCTCTATATAATGTGGAAAGTTTATTTTCAAAACCGCTGAGGCAACAGTCGTTACCTTTGAGAACAGGTTTCACCTTGATTTTACCATTATATTGTAAAGCCAGTTTTTCAAGTTCTTTACCGCAGGGAAACTGAAGCCCCATCATAACACCGATTCTGTCTATAAGCTGACCTGCATTCAAATCAAGAGTTTTACCTACTATCTCACAGGAGATTACATCATCTTCACTTGGTGTAACATAGATTGCTTCTGTTGTACCGCCGCTGACATGAAATGCAAGAAAAGGATTATTAATATAATTAAGTTTCTCTGAAGAATATAATGCTGCGGCAATATGCCCCTGCTGATGGGATACATCATAAAGGGGTATATCCATAGATGAGGCAATACACCTTGCAACACCAAAGCCCACTGTAAAACAAGGCATATACGAGCCTTCTTGTCTGCGAGGTGTCAAGGATGCACAGACGGCATCTATTTTCTTATTATTGACACCGGAAAACAAATCTTCTATCAAAACAGGAAGCTGCTTTGTGTGGTGAAAAACAGCATCACTCTGACGGATACCACACTCACCCTCTTTGACGGGAAGAAGTTGTTTTCGTTGAATTACCGTATTCGTGTCGGAATCGTATAATGCACAAGAGGTTGTATAGTTACTTGTATCTAAACCAAGCACAAGAGCCATTACTCAATCTCCTTGGCAACAGAACCCAGCACACCATTGATAAAAGAAGCATCGTCTGTTGAGTATTTCTTTGCAAGTTCAACCGCCTCGTTAATAGCAACGGAAACAGGAACTTCTTCTACATACTTCATTTCATACACAGCAACTCTGAGGATAGCAAGGGCGATTCTTGAAATACGGCGGATTTTCCAACCCTTTGAAAGATTGTCAGAAATATGCTTATCAATTTCTTCTACTTTAATTTCAATCTCTTTTGCAGTAGTAATAGCATAGTCGCTGAAGAATTCATCACGGCTATCAGCAATGTTGTCTGCAATTTCATCAAGGTCAGTGTCAGAGAATAAACGCTCAAACACAAGAAGAACTGCCTGCTCTCTCATTTTATATCTGGAGATATTATTGCGGTTATTGTAGTTATCCTCCTGCATCTGGTCGGTTACGGTTACCTCTTGAGTCTGAGACTCCGTAATTTCCTCGTTCTGATTTGTGTTGATATTCTCGCTCATTTTAATCACTCCGCTTTTTAGTTATAAATATACAAGATAATTATACCACAAAACGGCAAAAATGCAACGAAAACAATGAGATTTATAAATATATCCTCAAAAATTCAGACATAAAGAAAAAGATAAGCAACTCCTGAGAATTGCTTATCTATAAAGAACTATATTTCTACAATGCTGATATTTTCAAATGGCAAGTCTGTTACCTCATCAACGCAGTCTTTTATAATAAGTGATGAGTTATCTGTCATCTCCCCTTGTGGGATGATAATAGTACAGGACATATCAGAAAGACAGCAGATACAATCGGAAAAGCCTTTAGCTTTCAAGGTCATTTCTATACGATTCTGTGAAAGCAACATTTCTTCTATTCCGGACAATTGCTCTGCGGCTTCTTCTTTTGCCTCATCGGAAGAATCGGAGAGTTCTAGAATCTGTCTTGCCAGTTCTATAACTTCATCCTGAGTCTTTTTACGCTCACTTCTGCTGGTGGCAAAATATTCAATCTGTTCATCTGTAAGGTCACTTTCTTCTATATCTGATGAATTTACTGACATTTCATCCTCTGTAGTGATGCTGCTATTAACATAAGTTGCTGAGCCGAGTTCTTTTACTGGATTTGAAACTGTAATCCCCTGTCCGTCAGATAGTCGCCAGTTCAGAAACACTGCTGCGGATAGAGCAAACACCAAGGATGCAAGTAGAATATGACGCTTTTTGATTTTCATTTTGTTCCTCCCGGATTATTTTAATTTTGATATAAAGACTCGGGTACTGGGAATATCCAGCGCCGTAGTCAGAAGTTCCGATATCTGAAGTTTAACCAGAGATGAATCTGCACCTTCGCAGACAACAACCACACCGCGTATTTTAGGCTCCATTATCTTCTGCAGGGTTTTGCCGTCATCAAGATATATGTACTCGTAAGAGTTATCTAATGTGAGCAGTATTTTCGACTCACCTGCACCCTCGATGCTTGTGACCATATTGTGTATTTCTTCTGTAAGAACACTCTGATATGATGTAGTGTCAAAACCCACATCTGATGATTTAACTTTATGGGAAGAACCAAGGGAACTTATAAATATAAGTCCCAGAGCGATTACTCCGATAAGGATTATAATTGTTCCTGCTTTATCTGTCAGCAGTAAATCTTTTATTTTCTGTTTTTTATTTTTGCCATTCTTCTGCATACTAAATCTCCGTAATAGTTGGTTCAATTCCTAAAATAGAACTGACAGTTTCTTTTACTTCATCTGTTTTGCTGTGATACTTTTCATTTATAAATATATTCATCTCTCTTATATATATTCCTCTGTTTTTGTCGACTCCCATAACTGTGATAATCTGCTGAGGATTAATATCAGATTGGATTAAAAGGTTCTTAGTGTAACTGTTTATATAATCTCCTGTTGTACTGAGTACCTTATCATCACAAAGGTCAGAAAAAACGTCATCGCTGATTTCTGCCTGAGATATATCAGCTTCTATAAATTTTAGATTATCAGAAAAAGATATGAAGGAAGAAAAAAGACAACATAGAGAAAAAATACTGATAACAAGAGACATTATTTTTGTTGTGTTACCGGCTGGAGCAATTATACGAACCAACGAACACACCACAAGAGTACAGCATAAAGAACCTGCACACAAATACATTGACTCTGTCATACACCGTTACCTCCTGCTGTAATAATCAAGGCTGTTGAAATAATATACAGAGCCATTATACATATAACAACAGCCATAAGTACACTCAGTACAGTAGAGACACCCTGCATCATTTCAACTGGCAGACGGAGATTAATAATCTGTGCAACTGTTCTGGAAAGACTGATTGACAGACTCCAAAGAAACAGTCTGACTATAACAGGAAGAAAAACAGCACCAACAGCAAAAATTACAAATATACCCATTCCGTTTTTCAGTATATTTACACTTCCCTGTACAGTTTTGTAAGCTTCTGCCAAGGCTGTACCAACTACAGGGATGAAAGAAGAAACTGTATATCTGACAGCACGGGTTGAAACTGTATCAATTGATGTTGATATAAGAGTTTTAAAAGTAAGAAGTGCAGAGAATATTGTAAAAGAAAAAGATAACAGCCACTTGATTGTCTTGGAAAATAAAGCACTCAGACCGCTTAAGTTTACCTGAGGGATAATTGTTGAACACAGGTTAACACCTAAAAAAACATTAAGCATGGGAGTGATAACTTTATCACTTAACTGTGAGATTCCTTGTGCAGCTCCAACCATCAATGCATAATATCCCGAACTGCTTAAAGACTTTCCACAGGATATAAGAACTGCAACCATTACCGGAACAAAGGCTAACATAAAATCTGTAGCGTGGTGTATTGTCTGTACGGCAGAATCGATAATATCAGTAACAGGAATTATCAAAGCACAAGCAAGACACAAAGCACACACCACAGATAAAACTTCTCTGAGAGTATCCCCTGTTATGCTGTGAGCAAACCCCTCGAACAATGCATATATAAGAATAACTGCAACAAAGGTTGTGAAAGCTGAGAATACTGATGTGCTTTCTTTTTTAACTGAATTCAGCAACTCGTTTATAAGTGATGTAAAAGTTACACCATCAAGAGTCGATGGGCCGATTTGGGTTATTCCCATATTGATAAGAGACAGCTTGGCTTCTTCCGGAAGTTCGTTATAAAGAGAATTCAAATCAAGAGTGTCAGACATTTCAGACAGAACATCATAGTCAGAAATATATGACTCATCAGAAACCGCACAAACATCCATCATACTGAAAAGTATAATTAACATAACAATGCAAAAACACAATACAACTTTAAACTTCATACAGCACCAACCGTAATATTCAATGCAAGGGATAAGAACTCCTTGAACAATGGCAAAGATGTAATAAGGACACACAATCTGCCCGAAAGAAGTACCGCATAAGAAAGAGCATTCTGAGATGCATCTTTGCAACAATCACAGGTAAACTCGGTGATAAAACAGATTCCAACACATTTAAGCAAAATCTCAAGATAACTTAAACTTAAGGAAGAATTACTGAATATTTCTTTAATATCGGTTATGGCTATAACAACAGAACTGATTAAATAGGTAACAATTAATGTTATACCGCAAATACTGAGAATCAAAGAATACTCTGCGTTCTGTTTCTTAAGAAGTACTGCAAACACAGAACTTACTACTGCGGCAACACAGATACTTATTATGTTCAAAATCCGAACACCTGCTTTATAGTGTCAAAAAGGTCGCTTATCTCATTAATTATCATCATAAGCGCTACTATTAGTCCTGCTATGGTAGTAAGTAATGCCTGGTCTTCTCTTCCGCTTCGGGTTAACAACTGATTAAGCACAGCAACTATTATGCCAACAGCGGCTATTTTGAATATCATATCAACGTCCATATATACCTCACACTATCATAAGGGTAATAACTAAACCCAAAGAAAAACCAAGTATCTTATAAAGTCTGCCTGAGGATTTCTCTTTTTCTTCTGCTGAATCAAGTTGTTTCTTCATAAGTTCATAGTATAAATCGCAGTTTGCAATCTGTCCTGCAGTATCTGTAATGCCGAGAACTTCGGTAAATCCTCGGAACATTTCAACATCTTCATCACAAAAACACAAATCTTTTTTCACTTTTACAAAAAACTCATCTGTAAAAACATCCGACATATTATCCGAAATATTATTAAAAAGATTTATTTCTTTAAAGCTCTCCTGCAAAACCCTGCTGATATTATATCCACCGAATGTAATCAAGGATTTTGCACGGACAATACCATCACATATAGTCCGTAATGACTTTTTTCTTTTAGTAAGTTTTTGTGAGCAGACGAAGCCATACATGGTAGTTGCACACAACAACACAATGCATAAAACGAACTTATACACAATCAAAATCCTCTATTGCATAAGAATTATTAATAAAGCAAGGTTTATCTCTGCCACTGAGAAAAACAACCTTTTCAAAGGCACCTGTTGAAAGGATACCTCTGACACTCTTACGGGATAACAACTCTTCCTTATTCTCTGCGTGTACAGTTGCAACAAATCTGACACCTGAATTCACTCCATGAAGGATTGCCTCTACATCCAAAGGTGAACCAATCTCATCACAAATGATATGCTGTGGAGATAAGGAGCGGACAGCTTGTATAATTCCATCTGCACGGGGATATGAATCCAGCACATCGCAGAGACCTACATCATTCTGACACACACCATTACATACTGATGCAATCTCACCCCGGGTATCTACTACAGAAACCCTCTGTGCATAGTCTGTGGACAAAAGCCTGGCTACATCTCTTATTAGGGTTGTCTTTCCGCTTGAGGGACTACCGCATATAAGGAGTCCGCCTCTATAATTCATATATTCATTTGTAATTCTATCAGCGCATCCTTTTATCTGTCGGGAAATACGGATGGATATAGTAGAGATATCTCTGATGTTATGTATTAAACCAGCTGATATAACGGCTGTGCCTGCAATACCTACTCTATGGCCACCGCCGATTGTGATAAACCCCTCTTTAATCTCGTTGATATGTGAGTAAACAGAATAGCCACAGGAGTTATTGAAACATTCCAGGATTTGCTGAGACGATGTAATAATAAGTTTCTGTGAGGTAAGTGAATCTGTAAGACAGCCTGTCTCTGTAAGATACATCTGCTTATTCCTGATATACACACATACAGGGCGTTCAGCGCGGAGTACAATATCGTGAACATCTGCAGAAAAACTTTGTAATGCAGAAGAAATCTTTGCTCTGATATATGGAGGTAAAACTATAATTGCTTTCTGTATTTCTTTCATTTCAATCATCCTCTCAACACACATATATGAAAGCAAGTCCCCTTTTATTACATCTAAAAAAACAAAAAGCCTGAGACTATAAAAGCCTCAGGCAAAGATTATATATATTAATCTTTTGATACAGGAGTAACCACAGGTTTGCCGTAACTGTCAAGAAGGACCGTTAATCCACCAGAATATCCACTCTGGTGGTAAAGATAGTTGACACCTGTTTCTTTATCCACCCAGATTTCGGTACTGCCCATATCCTGTTTATATACCCTTTCAAATCTTTTATTGCTCATAATGTTTTCTCCTTAAATGAGATTTCCGCTGTCTATCATAGAAAGCAGGTCAGCTTCTGAAATGACAGTAACACCAAGTTTATTTGCCTTGTCAAGTTTACTTCCTGCATCTTCGCCTGCAAGAACATAGGATGTTTTCTTAGAAACAGAAGACGAGGTTTTACCACCGTTCTGCTCGATAAGAGAAGACGCTTCGCCTCGGGTAAATGTGGGAAGTGTACCTGTAAGAACGAAGGTTTTTCCTTCAAAAATAGATGAGGATAAATTCTTCTCTTCACCTTTCATAGAAAGACCGAGAGACTTGAATTCATCAATGAGAGTCTTTGTACCGGGCATAGCAAAATATGCGGCGGCAGTACAAGCCATAACCTGACCGAAACCCTCGATTGAAAGAAAATCATCTTCGGTTGCAGATATTATCTTGTCGATAGAATCAAATCTCTCACAGAGCACTTTTGCAATCTTGACACCAATATGTCGGATACCAAGAGCGTAAATAAAACGGTGTAACTCTCTTGATTTGGACTTCTCTATTGCATCCATAAGGTTCTTTGCAGACTTCTCGCCTTTTCTCTCAAGAGAAGATATATCCTCTGCTGTCAGACGATAAATATCTGTGGGAGATTTAACAAGTCCGCTGTCTACAAGTTGTTCAAGAACAGCAGGGCCCATACCCTCAATATCCATAGCATCGCGGGAAACAAAATGAATCAGATGTCGCATAAGCTGAGCAGGACAGTCTGTGTTAGTACAACGGTAGACTGCTTCGCCTTCTTCTCTGATAATTGGATTATAACAAGAGGGACAAACCTGGGGGAATCTGAAAGGCTCGGAATTCTCTGCGTGACTAACAACAGAAACAACCTCGGGGATGATTTCACCAGCCTTGCGGATTATTACCGTATCACCAATTCGGATATCTTTTTCTCTGATATAATCCTCATTATTGAGAGTTGCACGAGAAACAGTTGAACCAGCAACAAGTACGGGAGTAAAAACACCAACGGGAGTGATTGCACCTGTTCTGCCAACATTCAGTTCAATATCAAGAAGAACAGTTTGCTTTTCTTCGGGAGGATATTTATATGCTTCTGCCCATTTAGGATACTTGGCGGTTGTGCCTATAAGTTCTCTATGCTCAAAATTATCAACTTTGATTACAGCACCATCAATGCCGTATTCAAGTTCACCGCGAAGATTACCAATGCGCTCAATCTCATCTATAACACACTCAATGTCTGTAAAAGTGTTATAGAAAGGTGCTGTAGGAAAGCCAAGTTCTGTAAGATAATCAAGAGATTGTTTATGGGATTTAATTTCTACACCATCAACCTGCTGGATATTGAAAATAAAAATATCCAATGTGCGTTTTGCAGTAATAGAACTATCCTTTTGCCTAAGAGAACCTGCAGCGGCATTTCTGGGATTCTTGAATACCTTTTCCCCATTATCAAGTTGTTCGTTACAAAGGCGTTCAAAGGTAGAAAAAGACATATAGACTTCGCCTCTGACCTCAAGAAATTCAGGGGCGTTTTCTATAAACTTGGGAAGACTTCTAATAGTCAGAAGATTCTCGGTGATATCTTCACCACTGACACCGTCACCGCGTGTTGAACCGCGGTAGAATGTACCATTTCTGTACTCGCAGGAAACAGAAAGTCCATCGAATTTAGGTTCTACAACATAGGTGGGATTGGATACAACCTCTCTGACCTTTCTGTCGAAATCTCTCAGTTCATCGTGAGAAAAAGCATCGTGAAGGCTCATCATGGGAACTTTGTGAACAACCTCGGAGAATTTGACAGATGCATTACCTCCGACTCTGTTGGTAGGAGAATCAGCTGTTTTAAGTTCCGGGAATTCTTCTTCGAGATTTTCCAGTTCACGAAGGAGCATATCATATTCAAAGTCGGAAATCTCCGGATTATCTTTGTTATAATACCTGTCGTTATGATATTCGATAAGCCGTCTGAGTTCAGCGACTCTTGCGGCCGCTTCAATATAAAGCATAGGATACCTCGCTGATTATTTATTTACTACAGATGTACCTTTTTCTCTGAGATATGTAGACTCAAGGTCTGCAAGGTGGAGTTTGACAGCAAGAGGATATTTCTCATAAGCCTGGCTGATTGTGAAACCCTGGCTATCATCAAAGCTACCCATATGCCAACGGATAGCCATTGCCTCGTCAAGATGCAGACGCATAAAGCGCTCTACAAGAAAAACTGACTTTTCACCATGACCGAAGGGGAATTTGTCTTCTATTGAATAGAAGGGCTGTTTCTCCCATTGACCTGTAAGTTCGTTCTTTACATTACGGGTAGAAATCTTATAGAATTCTGCCTTGCATACATCGTGAAGAAGAGCGCAGATTGCAAAACTTTCAACAGAGTCTACTCCTTCTTCAAAATGCTTTTCCATCATTGTATTGAATACGCTGACAGAATGCATTACAAGACCGTTTTCACAAGCACAATGATATTTTGTACTTGCAGGTGCAGTAAAGAAGTCTGTATTCATAAGCCATGCTAACAGTTCTTTTGCACCGGGGCGCTGAACATTCTCAGTAAAAATCTTAATAAACTCGTCTTTTGCTGTCACTTCAAACACCTCACAGTAAATCCTGATTATAAATAGCCCTTTCACCGCCTATAAATCTGGGGCGTGTACGGGCACAGATAACAAGTGCTTCACCAATATTTCTTGTCGCAGTCTTAACAGGCACAGCGGTTGCACGAAGATGCATACCAATGAGAGTGCCGCCAACATCCATACCTGCATCAGCCTTGATATTTTCTACAACAACGGGGTTCTTAAATACAGAATACGCAAGAGTTGCACTTGCACCACCTGCGTGAGCATGAGGCACTACATTGACGATATCAAGATTCTGTCTGACTGCAACTTCCTTTTCAACTACAAGTGCTCGATTAAGGTGTTCACAACACTGTGCCGCGAGGAATACACCTTTACTCTGTAATATAGGTAAAAGAACATCATACAAAGCTTTTGCAGCATCAGCACTGGATGCTGTGCCGATATGGTTACCACAGATTTCACTGGATGAGCAACCAAGAACAAATACAGAACCTTCTGAAAGATTTGCTTTCTCCAGCAATTCAGAAATTACAGAAGTTGCATCACTTTTAATCTTATTAATAAAACTTGAATCTAACATAATAATACCTCACACAAATAAAACAGGCATCCCCTATAAAAGAGGATGCCCATAAATCAGCAATAAATTATTCCTCAGTAGCTTCCTCTGCAGCTTCCTCAGCAGGAGCTTCTTCTGTTGCTACTTCTGCCTCGGGGAGAAGTGCTCTGACAGAAAGGCTTACGCGCTTCTTGTCGAAGTCGATGCCAACAATCTTTGCCTCAAGCTCATCGCCAACCTTAACAACATCCTCGGGCTTCTCAACGCGCTGGTTGGAAAGCTGAGAAATGTGGATAAGACCGTCAATGCCGGGAATGATTGTAGCGAATGCACCGAATGTTGTGATACCAGCAACCTTAACTGTACAAACTGTGCCTTCGGGATAATCACGACGGAGAATCTCCCAGGGATTATCCTCTGCTTTCTTGTAACCGAGAGAAATCTTGCCTGTCTCGGTGTTGAAGTCCTTAACGAATACTTCGATAGTATCGCCTACGTTTACAACCTCAGAGGGATGCTTGATTCTGGACCAGCTGAGCTCGGAAATGTGAATCATACCGAATACGCCGCCAAGGTCTACGAATGCACCGTATGTTGTGAGAGACTTAACAGTACCTGTGTAAGTCTTGCCAACTTCGATTGCCTCCCAGAATGCAGCCTTGAACTCGCTGCGCTGATCTTTGAGAACGCTCTTGATAGAACCAACGATCTTCTTGCGTCTGCCACGCTGGGAAACCTCAAGAAGTCTGAACTCTACCTCTGTATGAAGAAGAGGAGTGAGGTCGTCCATACGAACGATAGATGCCTGAGAAGCAGGAATAAATACGCGGTTGTTACGAGCAAATACGATAACGCCGCCGTTTACTACCTCGATAACCTCACCGGAGAGAACTGCGTTCTCCTCAGCAAGTTTCTCAAGCTCATCCCAATCCTTCTTAGCGTCAACTCTACGCTTGGAGAGCATAATTGTACCCTCAACATCGTTAGTCTTCATAATGAGAAGTTCAATCTCATCGCCAACTTTAACGAAATCGTGGGGATCGCTTACAGGGCCAAAGGAAAGCTCAACAGCAGGAATAAAGCCAGCCTGCTTTCTGCCAACATCAACATAAACCTCTGTGGGAGTTATGCTGATAACAGTACCCATTACCCTCTCGTTTGTATTTAAGCCTTTGAGGTTTTCTTCCAGAAGAGCCTCAAAATCTTCAGTTTCGTTTGTTACACCGGACTTGGTCATTTCATCCATTTTATCCAGTACCTCCTTTATAATCCTTGCAGGAGTGGATGCTCCCGCAGTTACACACGCCACACAGACATTGCTTAATCTTTCCGGTGAAAGCTCCTGAGCTGTTTCTATCCATAGAGTATCAGGACAAACTTTACTGCAAAGCTCATATAACTTTGCGGTGTTAGAACTTTTCCTGTCACCTATGAC
>SVPX01000020.1 GCA_015065665.1 Oscillospiraceae bacterium
TGAGGGTATCATCCCTGCTATTGAGAGTTCTCATGCTGTTGCTTATGGCATGAAACTTGCTAAGAGAATGGATAAGGGTTCAATTCTTATTAACCTCTCTGGCAGAGGCGACAAAGATATGGACTATGTTATAGAAAAATACGGTATCAGATAATACAAAGGCACTCCCCTTTTTGGGAGTGCCTTGTTTTTTGACCATATTATGTGAGTAAAAAAGTGGAATATATTTCCGTGGGATTGACTAATGTTGTAAACATACTTGACATTTATGTCACATTTTATTACTGTATTGATACAATATGATTTGGAAAGGTAGTATTATGAAACTAAGAATTAATGAATTGTCAAAAAGCTTTGGCGACAAAGTGGTGCTGAATAATGTAAAATTTACATTTGAAAGTGGTAAGATTTATGGTTTGCTTGGTCGCAATGGCGCAGGTAAGACAACATTCTTCAACTGTCTTAATAGTGATCTTAAGTATGAAAGTGGCGGGTTTTGTATCAGCGAGAATGATGTCGATCGTCAGCTGGTGCCTGAGGATATCGGCTATGTTTTATCTACTCCTACTGTGCCTGAATTTCTTACCGGCAGAGAATTCCTTAAGTTCTTCCTTGATATTCACAAGGATGTAATTGTGAATCCTAAATCTACTGATGAGTACTTTGAGTTTATGAGTATCGATGTAGATGACAGAGATAAGCTCCTAAAAGACTATTCTCATGGTATGAAGAACAAGATGCAGATGCTTATTAATCTGATTGCACAGCCAAATGTACTTCTTCTTGATGAACCTCTCACATCTCTTGATGTTGTTGTATCAGAAGAAATGAAAGAACTTCTGAGAAATATTAAGGGCGATAAAATCATTATCCTGTCCACACATATTATGGATCTTGCTCTTGATCTGTGTGATGATATTGTTCTGCTTCATAATGGCGAACTTGAACTTATAGATAAAGAGAACCTTAACAGTGATGAGTTCAGAGAGAAGATCATTATGGCATTACGGGAGGATTAAGATGCTTAAGACATTTTTTACCTCTTTTTTACTTAAAATTACTTATCGGGTAAACAGTATTCTGTATGCTATAAAACAGATACCTCTGATAAAAAAGATTTTACCCGATAGTCTTTACAGCATTGATGCGTTTAAAATCTTTGGTGCTATAATTGCATATTTTTATGAGGTTTTTTCTGCTGTGTTCGGCAAAGTGTTTTACTTTTTATTTCTTGCCGGATGTACATTCGGTATATGCTCAGCAGGAAACCTGAGTTTCAGTCAGGTGTTTATTTACTTGTTTATGTTTCTTACCTTTGTTGGCGGTGTGTCAAATCTGTATATGTTCAGCACCGAGAAAAGCAAGTACTATGCAATAATTCTACTGAATGTGGACGCTAAAAAATATAATCTATCAAACTATTTATATCAGATATTTAAGTTAACTGTATGTTACTTTGTAGCGTTTCTTATCTTAGGTCTTATCCTTGATATTCCATTTTGGCTTTGTTTGATGGCACCCCTATTTACTGTTGGTGTAAAGAGTACAGCGGTAGGTTATTCTCTTAAAATGTACAAGAACAAAGGCAAGAATCTTGGAGACAATCTTTTTGGCAAATTGACATTTCCTTTTGTTTTACTTTGTACTGCACTGGGTGTTGTTCCCCCTGTGTTTTCTTTTGTGCTCCCCTACTATGCTATCGGTGCAATAATGGGTGTGTTCATTCTGACAGGTATCTGGGGATTTAATGTAATGTTTAAGTTTGATGAGTATCGTCAGTTAAGCAGAGAGCAGTTGCTGAATCCGGAAAGTCTTATGAATCAGCAAACAAATACTCAGCAGATAGTTAAAGAAAGTACAGAAAAAGCAATCAGTACAGACGATAAAATCACGAGTAATAAAATGGGTTTTGAGTTTCTGAATGATCTGTTTATCAAGCGTCATAAAAAGATATTATGGAAGCCTGTGAAGATTATTTCGGCTGTGTGTCTTGTTATATTTGTTACATTTATAATTTTAACTATTAAAATTGCGGATATGCGAGAAACTATCAATAGTATGCTTCTTAATTCCCTGCCCTATTTTATGTTTATTATGTATGCTATAAACAGAGGTAAGGATTACACACAGGCTTTGTTTATTAACTGCGACCATAGTCTGCTTACATACTCCGCGTATAAGAAACCCGGTAACATTCTTAAACTTTTTACAATACGGCTTCGCGGCATTATAAAGATGAATCTTATTCCTGCTGCAATTATTGGTTTAGGTTTATCCTCTTTGCTTTATACAACAGGAGGAACAGATAATGTAATAAATTATGTATTGCTTCTTGTATCACCCATTGCTATGAGCGTGTTCTTCTCGGTTCATAATCTAACAATCTATTATCTGTTACAACCCTATAATGCACAGACAGAAATGAAGAGTGCCATGTACTCCGTTATAATGGGCGCAACATATATGGCGTGTTATTTCTTTATGCAGTTTGAACTTCCTACTTTGTATTTCGGCATTGCAGTAGTTGCATTTTGCATTATATATTGCATTGTGTCAGGCATTCTTGTTTATAAACTTGCACCCAAGACATTCAGAATAAGAGTATGATTTATTGATAAAAGGATGGTGTTTGCTAATAAAAGCAACGCCATCTTTTTTATTACCCTTGACATTTGGCACATATATCGGTAAAATTAATTGCAGTATCAAACCAGATGTGGAGAGTTGTCCGAGTGGTCGAAGGTGCAGCACTCGAAATGCTGTGTCCCGAAAGGGACCTAGGGTTCGAATCCCTAACTCTCCGCCAAAAAAGAAGTAACTTTTGTCTACCAAAAGTTACTTCTTTTTTTATCCAAGCCGCAGGCTTGGTATAGCATCACCGCGCGAAGCGTGGTGTATATCATCAGCCCTTCGGGCTGTATCTCATCACGCGCCAGCGTGCATTTCCTCTGCGGCTTGATGATATACCGCAACAAGTTGCGGATGATATGCAATTCCTACGGAATTGATGATATGCAAGGCTACGCCTTGATTCATTTGCGAAAGTGTAATATAATTCTGTTAAAAGGAGGTGAGTGGATGAAGGATAAACGAATAGACAAAGTAAAGCAACACTTTGATATATTTTTTAATAACCAAAAGGTCAAAGTCATCTCCTGCAAAATTGATGAAGCAAATAGTATCATTTCGATAAAAACCAAGATATTCGGCCAAGACTTTCCGCATAATGGCCGTTTCCCCATCGTCATCCCCTCGCAAAATACAATGAAGGATTTGTCGGTTGTGTTTCGATCAATGAGTAAGGATTCTTCCATTGAGCATTGGGAATATACGATCAAAGCAGAATAGGTTATGCACCTTTTTGCTTTTCTTTCCTCGCTTTATACACCGTTTGGTCGCTCTTTCGCAAAAAAATAAGACAGTCGAAAGACTGTCTTATTTTCATCTCAGCCGAAGACTTGGTGTATAATCCGCGTTAGTGGAATGTAATCACGCGATGGCGTGTGTGTCATCACCGCAAGGATGCAGAAACCGGTCTATATGTTTCTATTAAGGTGAAGTTTTACTTTTCACAAAACAGTTCATAGTAAATTATAATTAGATGTATAATAATCAATCATAACTATGTCTGAGGTGAATGGAATTGTGACCTTCCATGCTGTTTTTTCGTTATTATAAATAGAGGTGATTATTTATATGAAAAGAAACTCTATATCTGCTATATTAAGTTGCATTGTTTTGTTAATTAGTTCTTTTTGTTTTGCTGCTTGTGATAAAAACTCTGAGGCTCTTTTTATAGAAACTAATAATGATGTGTTGGTTGGTCACAATGGAGAAAAATACGAATTCTTGGCAAATGAAGGCATTTTATATTATAACGGTAAAATATCATTTGAAGGCTGTGTAAAAGATGAAACACCTACATTCAATCATCTTGGAGTAGAATTTAAGAATGGAGTCTATTCGATTGATGGTGATTCTGATAAAAATATATTGATTCGATATTCAAATAGTGAATGGTTTAGTGCTTATCGTAAAGCTTCTCTACCTGAATTTGATTTTTGTGTGGATAACTGCAACAAATTTGAATATATACCTTTATATCAAAATAATAATACAGGTTTAAATAATACATCCGACAATGTTATTACAAATAAAGCTGAAATTATTGAGTTTTTATCTGATGTAAGAAATCAGGACAATCCAAAAGAAGCTGGATTGTATGACCTTGTATCCGATAAGGATGGAAAACTTATAAATTGTTATAGATGTGGAACGATTGTTGGGCATTTTGAAGAAGAACCCTATCTGCTGGTATGTATGAGTGTTACATCATATAATGATTTGGCTTATTCTGTTTCGATAAGTAATGAAGAATATGTTTTACCGTCAGAGTGGTTTCACCGCTTTTGTAAAAATACCTAATAAATAACTACCAAAACAGCAAAATATATATGTATCGTAAATTGTTGTTTTTTGATGTTGACAAAAGATTGTTAAAAATGTATCATAATATTGTAATTTACATGACTGACGGAACAGCGGAGCACCGCAAGGGAATGTAAATATGATAATATGCCGACCGTCTGGGCAAATCAGTCTTGTGCTGGTTTGCCCTGTTTTTATATTCCAACAGCAAAGGAGAATACATTATGGAACATATTAATTGGAACGGATTTAGAGCAGGTAAATGGCAGGATGAAATCAATGTTCGTGATTTTATTCAGAGCAACTATTCAGAATATACTGGTGATGACAGTTTCCTTTCAGGTGCAACTGACAGAACCAAGAAACTTATGGACAGAGTACAGGGCCTTTTTGCTCTTGAGAGACAGTTTGGCGGTGTACTTGATGTAGATACAACTACTGTTTCTTCTCTTAAGAACTACAAGCCCGGTTATATTGATCAGAATAACGAACTTATTGTTGGTCTGCAGACAAGCAAACCTCTTAAAAGAGGTGTTAACCCCTTTGGTGGTATGAGAATGGCTAAGCAGGCTTGTGAGGCTTATGGTTATGAACTGAGCGAGAAAGTTCAGCAGGAGTTTACATACCGCACAACTCATAACGATGGTGTATTCCGTGCTTATACAGATGAGATGCGTCTTGCACGCAAATGTCATGTTATCACAGGTCTTCCTGATGCATACGGCAGAGGCAGAATCATCGGTGACTACAGACGAGTTGCACTTTATGGTGTAGACAGACTTATCGCAGAAAAGAAAAAGGATAAGGCTAAACTTGCTAACGAGAACTTTAATACAGACAGTGTTCGTCTTGATGAGGAACTCTTCCAGCAGATTACATTCCTTGGTTATCTGAAGGATATGGCTCTCTCCTATGGTATTGATATCAGCGAACCTGCTGCTAATGCAAGAGAGGCTATTCAGTGGACATATTTTGCATACCTTGGTGCTATCAAGGAGCAGAATGGTGCTGCTATGTCCCTGGGCAGAGTTGCAACCTTCTTTGATATTTATATTCAGAGAGATATTGAGAACGGCACACTTAATGAGGCTGCTGCACAGGAACTTATTGATGACTTTGTAATTAAGCTCAGAGTTGCAAGACATCTGAGAACACCTGAGTATAACGAGCTTTTCGGTGGTGATCCTATGTGGATTACTGAGGCTGTTGGTGGTATGGGTGAAGATGGCAGAACACTTGTTACAAAGTCAAGTTTCCGTATTCTTAACACTCTTTATACTCTTGGCTCCTCCCCCGAGCCTAATCTGACAGTTCTCTGGTCTACAAAACTTCCTGAGGGATTCAAGAAGTTCTGTGCTAAAGTATCCTGTGATACAGATTCTATCCAGTATGAGAACGATGACCTTATGCGTCCTATCTATGGAGATGACTATGCAATTGCTTGTTGCGTATCTGCAATGAAGGTTGGTAAGCAGATGCAGTTCTTTGGTGCTCGTTGCAACCTTGCAAAGCTTCTGCTTATTGCTATCAATGGTGGTTACGATGCTACAAGCGGTATTCACATCGGTCCTCAGATGCCTGTACTCAAGGCAGATAAACTGGACTTTGATACAGTTATGGAAAGATACAAGGTGTATATTGAGTGGCTTGCAAACCTGTATGTTAACACAATGAATATCATCCACTATATGCACGATAAGTATGCTTATGAGAAGATACAGATGGCTCTGCACGATACTTATGTTGACAGATTTATGGCATTCGGTGTAGCAGGTCTTTCTGTTGTTGCTGATTCTCTCAGTGCAATTAAGTTTGCTGATGTAAAACCTGTTATGAATGAACTGGGTTTTGTAGTGGACTTTGAGACAACAGGTAACTTCCCTAAATACGGCAACGATGATGACAGAGTTGATCTTATTGCAAAGGATATGACTCATCTCTTTATTGAGGAACTGAGAAAGACTCCTACATATAGAAACGCAATTCATACACTCTCTGTTCTTACAATCACTTCTAATGTAATGTATGGTAAGAATACAGGTGCTACACCTGACGGCAGAAAGGCTCACGAGCCCTTTGCTCCCGGTGCTAACCCCATGCATAACCGTGAGGAGAACGGCGCACTTGCTTCTCTTAATTCTGTTGCTAAGATCAGCTATGATGATTGCCGCGATGGTATTTCCAACACATTCTCTATCACTCCCGATGCTCTTGGCAAGACTGATGAAGAGAGAGTTGGTAACCTTGTAGGCATTCTTGACGGTTACTTTGCAAAGATGGCTCATCACATCAACATAAATGTTCTTAATCGTGATACTCTTATGAAGGCTTATGAGAATCCTGAGGCTTATCCTAACCTTACAATCAGAGTTTCAGGCTATGCTGTAAACTTCAACAAGCTCTCAAGAGAGCAGCAGAGAGAGGTTATCAGCCGTACATTCCACGAGGCAATGTAATGAAAGAAGCTGAAATCAGAGGCAGGATTCATTCTTTTCAGTCTTTAGGTACTGTTGATGGTCCTGGTATAAGATTTGTAGTTTTTATGCAGGGATGTAACTTAAGATGCGGATGTTGTCATAATCCTGATACATGGGATATTAAAGGTGCAGATGAATATTCTGCACAGGAAGTTTTTGATAAGGTCAGCAGATATACAAGTTACTTCGGCAAAGATGGAGGAATTACTGTATCAGGCGGTGAACCTCTTTTACAGAGCAGGTTTGTGAAAGAACTGTTTACTCTTTGTAAAGAAAACGGCATAAACACCTGCCTTGATACATCGGGCAGTATTCTGAATGAATCTGTTAAAGAACTACTTCTGGTTACTGACAGAGTTCTGCTTGATATCAAGTATACCAGTGATGAGATGTACAGAGAATATGTAGGGTGCAGTATGGATACTCCCCTGCTTTTCCTCAGTTATCTGAATGAACTTAAGATTCCTGTTACAGTAAGACAGGTTATTATCCCTACACTTAACGATAACGAAGATAATATCATTAAGTTAAAGGAGATTGTCAGCAAACATACTTGTGTGGATAAGGTGGAACTTCTACCCTTCAAGAAAGTCTGCAAAGTCAAGTATGATGATATGGGAATTGAGTTTCCTTTTGAAAAATACCCTGTCCCCGACTCTGATACTATGACAAGACTTAATAGTTTATTATAAGATACAGAAAACCCCTTGAAGTTTATGTGCTTCAAGGGGTTAAATTTTATGTTTAATATAGGGGTGTGTAGCCTGTTTTCTCGATAAGTTCCTGTCCCTGAGGGCTGAGAATCCATTCTATCAATGCCTTTGTGTTTTCGTCTGCATCACTACGAGTTACAGCATAGAATTCTGATGCAATGGGATATGTACCGTTCTCGATGTTTTCGATACTAGGATATACACCATTTATGCTAAGGAGTTTAATCTGGTCATTCTTAACCATTTCTGTGGAATAAAATCTGAACGAATAACCGATTGCGTTCTTGTAGTTTTTATAGTCTGCGGTCATCTCAATGATACCGCCCATACCCGAAACTACATTTTCTTTGGGTGGTGTCATAAGTTCGGTATCACCCATAAGATTCTGCAGTGCGGTCTGACTTCCGCTTCCTTCGTCACGCTGGAATGCACGGATTTTACCCAGACCATTTACTCCCAGTTCAGACCACCTTCTGATCTCACCTGAATATATGCCTTTGATATCTTCAATTGTTATATTTTCAATGGGGTTCTGAGAGTTTGCAAAGAAAACAAAGGCTTCTTTACCGATTGGAGTGTAGACAAGCTCTACCCCATTTTCTTTTGCAAACGCTTTTTGCTCCTCGGATGGACCGCCAACAAAGATGATATCGGCTTCACCTGTGACAATCAGTTCATAGGCTCTGGTGGTTTTATCACAACAGAGAATGTTAAAATCAGTTTGATATGACATGCCGCCTTTAACATGGTCGATTGTATACTTGGGATATACTGCTTTAGCAAAGGCTGAGTAAATGGGATACATTGCGGTTGCACCGTTCAGCCTTGGAATATCCTCGGTGATAGTTAATTTAGACGCTTCGTCAAGGGTAGCAACTTTGTTACCGGCTACATAGGGAGAATATGTCATAAGAAGATCTGAACTCTCTCCTACTGTGGGGATAGTTTCTGTGTAGTTATTGTAGATGGTGTGTGTAATCGGTACTGATATACACAAAACAGAAACTAAAATGATAGGGATATAAAAACTCTTGTGCTTGAATTTACCCCAAAGCAGTCCTGATACAACTGATACGAGCAAAGCAAAAATCACAAGGGAAAGTATGCAGTATAATATGGGATTTGCAGAGCCGAATAATATCATCACCAAAGCCATTAACAGCGGGATGATGAGTAGAAGAATAGATGAAACTAAAGTGAGGATCCTGGCAAATTTAAGTGCTTTTTTAACGGACAATAAAACTATACCGATGATAATAGAAATAACAGATATGACAGGAATACCATACAAAAAATAATCAACTAACATATTGTACCTCCTTAAGATTAATAATAAAATCTCCAATGGATATTTCTGTATTCCTCGGTTGCATAGTCGATTCCTATACGAGGTGAGGTTTTAATGTTTTCTGGGACAAATCCGTCATCCTCAAGCCATATAATATCTGAGGTTGTAGCATCCAGGTTGTTGTGGGATTTGTTGATACCCAAATATTTTGTAAGTTTACCGGGGCCGTTGAATCCCTCAACACCTCGGATAAGAACACCCTGAGGATGTTCCATAGGTCCTGAAATAATATTCATAAGATAATGAACTCCGTAGCAAAGATACACATACACTCTGCCACCTGCACTATACAGAATTTCTGTACGGTTGGTTCTGCCTTTGTGAGCGTGACATGCTGTGTCTTCTTCTCCGAAGTAGGCTTCGGTTTCGGTAATTCTGGCTTTGACTACTTCCCCATCATCTCTCTTTACGCAAAGAATCTTGCCAAGTAAGAGTGGCGCAAGTTCAGGAGAATTAAGATTATATAATGAATTATCAATTCTGTTCATTGTTGAAATTATATCTGCTGAGCATACCAGAGTGTGCATTATCGATTCGGCTTGTGTAGATAAAAGCGGGAGTTGATAAACCATTCTTATCAAATCTGATAATATCTGTAACTCCCATATGAGTTATGGTTTTAATTGCATCTGCTACGTCTTTTGTGTATATCTCAGACTTGGTTTCTTCAGCAGGTTCGGTGTTCTGTACAAGAGGATTCCGATTGGGATTCAGACTTACAAGAGCATCGTAGACGGTCATATATGCATCATATCCGTATGCAATATCAGCTGTAACATCTGAGCGGCTTATGTTATTAGCAGATGAATATGTGTTGATAAAATCAGTGCCGATGTAGTTGTTATCATCTTGTTCAAACTTACTGATATAAGTTATGTTGTTATAGTCGGTATCTTCTAAACAGAGCTTATCGGTAACTTCTGAGAAGATAATATTTGATGTTACACCTGCTGAGATTAGTTCACTGTAAATCTGTATTTTTTCATTTGTATTGCCTATTATAAAAACAAAATCGTAAGCAGAACTTGCAACAGTATTTGCGTTAAAATTACAGTTTTCGCCACTATAATAGTAGGTTGTGACTGTGCCTGAATTCTGAGTAAATGTGGACTCAAAGACTTTTGCAAAGTTCTTGTAATAATCATCGTCTGTAGCACAGATAACAGCACCTGTAGTTTTGCTCTCTGAAATAAGGTGAGAAACTACTGCAGATGCCTGATAGGAATAAGGTACGCTGATTGAAAAAACGTTTTCTTTCTCGTATATCAGGTTACTGTAACAATCAATAAATATCAAGGGAAGGTTATTATATTCCGAAAATGATTCAATAATAGCATCTGTTGTTTCTTTATCTTTGCCCTGACAAATAACCGCAGCCACATTGTAAGACTCAAACTGTTCTGCAACGACATTGATTTCATTAATATCCTTTGCAACAGATGTGCTGAGATTTATGGTATATCTTTTGTCAAGATTTATTGCGTTTGCTCGTTCAAAAGCATAGTTTATACCTGAGGTTATGCCCTGCGATTCAGAACTTTCATCTGTAATAAGAACACCGATATTGATGGATTCATTGTTATTGACTATATAATCGGACACTTGCTTACTGCATCCGCAGAAAATAATTGATACAAGCAGTAATAACACAAGAGCAAGAATTGAAATTTTCTTCATTTTATTGCCTCCCGGGATTTTGAGAATATTTATCTATATTTTACTACACAGATAGAGTTTTTTCAACCATATCATTTAAAGTTTGAATTTATGCTCACATTGTATTATACTGTAAATAATAATTGTTAGAGGTGTTTTATGCATTGCTATATGTTATCGGATTATCTTAAAGAACAATATGGAACTAAAATCTATAAACTGCTGTTATCAGGCGGTATGACTTGTCCCAACAGAGATGGTAAATGCGGCGTTGGGGGCTGTATATTCTGCAGCAGAGGCGGTTCAGGTGAGTTTTCTCAGGATAGTCGGTTAACCATCGATGAACAGATTGAAAGAGAAAAAGAAAAGTTAAAAGATAAAAGCAAAAGTGACAAGTATATAGCGTATTTTCAGTCGTTTTCAAATACCTACGCACCTGTTGAATATCTGAGAGAGTTATATACTCCGGTTGTAATGCGAGATGATGTTGCTGTTCTTTCTATTGCTACAAGACCTGATTGTTTATCTGATGAAATAATAGATTTGCTGATAGAGCTGAATAAGATTAAACCTGTATGGGTTGAACTTGGGTTACAGACAAAGAGTGAGAAAACAGCAGAATTTATAAACAGAGGATATAAGAACGAAGTATATGAAATTGCAGTAGAAAAACTTAGAAGAGCAAAGATTAATGTTATTACTCATCTGATACTTGGACTCCCCTACGAAACTAAAGAAGATATGATTGCTTCAGCAAGGTATGCAGGACTGCATTCTGATGGTATTAAGTTTCATCTTTTATATGTCGTAAAAGATACTATTCTTGCCAATTTATATGAAAAAGGTGAGTTTGAATTAATAACAATGGATGAATATATAGATATACTATGCGATTGTATACGGAGTATTCCTGCAGAGGTGGTTATACACAGATTGACAGGTGATCCAGATAAATCATCCCTTATTGCCCCATTATGGTCTGCAGATAAGGTTAAAGTTCTGAGGGAGATACATAACGCATTATATGATAAAAATGCAATACAGGGAGAATTCCTGAATATCTGAGATATAGAAAAAGCCTGAGCTGTAAAATGCTCAGGCTTTTTGTTTTGTAAATAGCTAAAAAATTAAGAAATCCCGAACACTATTGTGCTCGGGATTTTGGCGGAGAGAAGGGGATTCGAACCCCTGATACGGTTATAGCCGTATACACGATTTCCAATCGTGCTCCTTCGGCCAGCTCGGACATCTCTCCACTTGACGACCTGATTATTATAACTCATCAGTTATAAAAAATCAAGTCTTTTTTTGAAAAAATATTAAACGATTTCAAAGAATTGATTATAATCTGTAATTATGTAGTCACATAAGGGGTGATTATCTATGCTGTTATCAGGGCAATACAAGCAGGTTGTTATACCAACATTGCGACCGCCCTGCATATCAGAACTGAGGCTATCCCCTATTATGATTACATCACTTTTATCTTTGATATCAAGTGCTTTAAGGACTTTGTCAAAGAAGCGTTTGTCCGGCTTGGTGAAGCCAACTTCTTCGGAAATAAACATTCCTTTGATGTATTTTTTTATTGGAGAAGTGCTCATTCGTCCCGTCTGACACTTGTACAGACCATTTGTTACGATATACACAGATGCATTTTGGGATAGTCTCTGTACAAATTCTTCAGCTCCCTCAATTAGAATTCCTGTACGAGAAAGATTATCCTCGTATATCATACCGAAGGCTACCGGGTCAATATGATAAACACAAAGATACTCAAACCATTTTTCAAATCTGCGGACTTTTAGTTCTTCTCTTGTTACAATACCTTGTTCAAGTTGTTTCCAGAATGAAAGATTGATTGAACTGTAAACCTGTGCATCATTAATATCTGCCTTGAGATTGAAAGCTTCTGCGGTTTTAAGTATTGCAGTTCGCTCACAAGTGATAAAATCAAAAACAGTTTCATCTGCATCAAGAAGTATAACACTATAACGAGAATCAGACAAACTGCTTCATCTCCTCGGTATACATATCGAGCTTAACGATGCTGTAATTCAGTTCTACATCTAGGTATGCCTCGATAGCCTTGAAAATGAGCGTGAGTGCTACATTCTTGGTGTTGCCTGCAGGTAATATAACATTGAATGTGCAAGTGTTCGTATCAGCAAATTCCATTGCTTTTATGTAAGGAAGCACATCAACATCCTTCATACCTGCTTTGGATTTCTTCTTGACAAGAACGCATTCCAATTCGCAGAGGGATTTGATTTTATCTCTGAGTTCAGAATCACTCATAGAATCTGTGCTTACTGTTGCGTTGTAACTTGCGTAGCAGATATATTTAGGATCATATACAGGATATGTTGCGGCAAACACCTGAATTCCACGAGGTAGAAAAGGATTCATCATATTTGGTATTCTGTTGATATCAAAGTTATCGTCAATAATTCTGATGTCCATACACTCGCGTTTTGCGTCTACACCAAGTGAAATAGGCAGAGGAAAAGTTACAAAAGGATGTGGGTTGAAACCCTCTGTGTACCAAATAGGAAGTTCAGCACGGCGTACTGCCCTGAGCATACAACGATTAAGGTCAAGATGAGATATGTACTTGCACTCATATTCCTTAGTGAACCATATTCTGACGTTTTTCAACACAGACACCTCCTTTGTAACAAGCGGCACCGCAGTTAGAACACTTTTCTCTGCAGTTGGGTGTTGTTTCGCTGTTGTAAGCACGTTCACACTCTTTCATAAGAAACTCTTTATTTACACCATAACTTATGAAATCCCAAGGAAGAATTTCGTCAAATGAACGCTTTCTTGAAGTATAGAATGCAGGGTCAATACCACACTCTCTGAAAAGTTCCATCCATGCATCAAAGTCGAAACAATCGTTCCATCCATCAAAGTGGAAGCCTTTTTCTGCGGCTTTGAGCATAACTTTGCAGAGCTTTCTGTCTCCGCGGGCAAATACACCTTCAAGGAAACTTGTGTTAGCTGCGTGATAATTGAATGTGATTTTCTTTGTAGTGATGCTTTCTTTCAGATGTTTCTGTTTTGCAAGGATGGTCTCTATATCATCCTGTGCTTCCCACTGGAAAGGAGTGTGAGGCTTGGGGACAAAGGAAGAGGCGGAAACAGTTACATTTACTCCCCTGCCTTTTGTTCTGTTTTCGGTGCGATAGTATTCGTTGACAACAGCCTGTCCAAGCTTAGCAATACCCTCTACATCCTCCAGAGTTTCTGTGGGAAGACCAATCATAAAATAGAGTTTAACATTGGTCCATCCACCTGAGAAGGCTACATGACAGGTCTTGAGAAGCTCATCTTCGCGGACATTTTTATTGATAGCATCACGCAGACGCTGAGTACCTGCTTCGGGAGCGAATGTAAGACCGCTTTTGCGGACTGTTTTGATCTTGCTCATAATATCATCGGTGAAACCATCAACTCTCAAAGAAGGCAGAGAAAGGCTTACACCGCAATCATCAGACCATTCTGTAAGACAAGTAAGAAGACCTACAATGTCAGAATAGTCGCTGGATGATAATGAGGAAAGAGAAACTTCGTCATAACCTGTTGTGTCACAGAGTTTTCTGCACTGCTCAAGGATAGTTTCTTTTGATTTTTCTCTAACAGGTCGGTTAAGGAAACCTGCCTGACAAAAACGACAACCACGGATACAACCGCGGAAAATCTCGGAAACCGCCCTATCGTGAACAATCTCAACAAGAGGAACAACAAATGTATCAGGATAATACACATTATCCATATCCATAATAACGCGTTTTTCAACTGTATCAGGTGCACCATCATGGGCTGTGAAGGCTTTGATGGTGCCATCTTCGTTATACTCAACATCATAGAGAGAGGGTACATAAACGCCTTTTATCTGAGAAGCAAGGCGAAGGAACTCTTCTTTTGTCTTACCCTCAGTCTTACAGTTACGGTAAAGTTCCATAACCTCAAGGTCAACTTCTTCGCCCTCACCGATAAAGAAAATATCAATAAAATCGGCAAGAGGCTCCGGGTTACTGGTGCAAGTTCCACCTGCTACTACAATGTTATTAAGTTCTGTTCTGTCTTTGCTCAAAAGAGGAATTCCTGCAAGAGAAAGCATATTGAGAACATTGGTGTATGAAAGTTCATACTGTAGTGTGAAACCGATAAAATCAAAATCTGTAAGAGGATCACCGCTCTCCAATGCATAGAGAGGAATGTTACGCTGACGCATAAGTTCCTCCATATCTGTCCATGGTGCAAACACACGCTCACACCAGATATAATCATAGGAATTGAACTGGCTATATAGAATCTTCATGCCAAGATGAGACATTCCTATTTCATAAGTATCGGGAAAGCAGAATGCAAATCTGATATCTACCTTTGATTTATCTTTGATTACACTATTAAGTTCTCCACCGGTATATCTACCGGGTTTCTGTACTTTGAGGAGAATTTTTTCGACTTCCTTTGAATACAAGAGATCACCGCGTTTCTTTTGATATAATTAAAGTTATAGTATAGATTGCCAGTAACAGCAACGAATAATTATACTTGGTTAAAAGCAGGAGGTATATTCCTGCTGTGGCTAAGGGTATGAATGTTATAATGGTAAGCGTGTTGATTATGACATCCGTAGTACGCTCAGATAATTTACATAGTAGTAAGCTTGATAGCAACTGTCCCCCATCAAAGCTTCTGACAGGTAAAAGATTAATAACGCCGAGACAGAGATTGCATAGTGCAAAATTCATAATAAATTGTACTTTGAAAATATTAAATAAAACCATTGAAAATACAGCAGTTATAAAGTTGAATATAACTCCTGCCGATGTAATATAAATATCCTGAAGATAAGTTACCTCTGATAAATCGGAGTTGATTCTGACTTCACCGGGATTTATGATTATGCTGTCAGGTTTACCCATATATCTGCATATAAATATCAGGTGTCCAAGCTCGTGAATTATAGTAGAAATCAGACAAAATATCAATAAGGAATTTCCGCTATAACCGGAAAACAAACTTATGCCTATCAATGCAACAGCAGGATATGACAGATAAATCTTGATTGAGAAGAAGTTAAATCTCATCTGATGATGAAGAAAACAACTGTGAATAATCCAAGCTACTGAAATCACCGCTGTGATATAATGTGGATTTCATTTCTGTGTCATACCATTTTTTGATATCAGCAAAACTATTAAAGAAAAATGTTTTTAACAAGAAAAGAATAGTCAGAGCAATAAGGCACAGTACAAGCTGAATTGTAAGCACAGGGGTTGAATAAGTACGATGTCTTGGTTTTGGTTGAGTAAGTTCATTTTCAGGTTGTGTTGGAACCTGATCTTGCTTTCTGACGGGTTTTGAAAGTTCTTCCCAGACTTCATCATTATAATAATTTGTAGTGTTGTCCATATTATCACCTGTTTGAATATATGCAGGTGATAAAAGAGTTTATGATGATAACCTGGAAAAATCTTTTTTATTAAGGTCAAAGTAAAATATAAGTGCAAGTATTGTACAGCAGATTTCTGCAATGGGAAATGCTAACCACATAGTATCGATGCTGATTTTTGATAATGCAAATGCAATAGGAAGAATAAGTACAAGCTGACGGAGTATTGACATCAGAAGGCTGCGGATGCCCTTACCTACTGATTGGAAGAGTGCTGTCATAATAACACCAATTGAAGCAGGAATAAAACAGAGGCTTAGACGCTTCATTGCAGTGATACCCATAACAGTAAGTTCATCTGAAACATTGAAGAATCCGAGAATAATATGAGAACCAAACTGGAAAACAAGTGTACCTGTTGTCATAATAAGGAAAGCTATGAGTAAAGCGTATTTTAAAGTAGACATCATACGTTTGCGGTTCTTTGCTCCGTAGTTATAACCAATTATAGGAGATACACCCTGGTTCAGACCGAACACAGGCATAAACACAAAACTCTGTACTTTATAATAAATACCATAGATCGTCTGTGCGGCGGTATTTACATCGGGAGATGCCGGTGACATATTGATGATCATATTCATACCTGCAACAAGCACAGAACCTATTGCCTGCATAACTATACCTGATAGGCTGACAACATATATTTCTTTTATCACACGCATAGAGAATCTGAAGTTTTTAAGTGAGAATTTAATTGCAAACTTCTTGACACAAACTACGATTAAAAGGAATAACATTGCCATCCACTGGCCGAGCACTGTTGCTATAGCGGCACCCTTTGCGCCCATTTCGGGTACAGGACCTAAACCAAAAATAAAAACAGGGTCAAGAACTATATTGCTGATTGCACCGATAAGATGTGATATCATGGGGAAAATCATATTACCTGTTGCCTGAATGCATTTTTCAATCATCACCTGAATAAAAGAACCCAGAGAAAAAATGAGAACAATAGAAATGTAATCAACACCATAGTCGATTATTGACTGGTTCTCAGCACCTGCCATAAATGTAATAAATGGACGAGAAAAGAAAAGACCAAGCAAAGCGAATAATACCCAGGTTCCAAAAGCAAGAAGAAGTCCTGTTGTAGCTACCTGAGATGCTTCTTTATTCTTTTGTTCTCCAAGTCTGCGGGCAATAAGCGAATTCACACCTACACCTGTACCTACTACAAAAGCTATAAGCAGAAGTTGCAGAGGATACGCAAGTGATACAGCGGTTAAAGCATTACTGTTGCCACCGTAATTACCGAGGAATACGCTGTCAACTATGTTGTATAAAGCCTGTATCAACATTGAAAACATAGCAGGTAAACTCATACTGAGTATGAGTGGTAACACGGGTTTAGTACCCATCTTGTTTTCCGTTTTCTTTTGAATATCGCTCATTTTGAACTCCTTGAAAATATATTGTTATTTTACTTTGCGTTTTTTGCTTTTTATGAGTAACATTAATAAAAGTGTTAACACACTGAATAAAAACGCACCTGCAGTATCTATCAGAATATCTATAATCTGAAAAGTTCTGCCATCTGAGAATATTTGGATGCACTCATCACATATGGCTATTAATACAGATGATATTAATGCCAGTATAAAACTGACTTTTGATTCATCAGTATATGCATTAAACATAAAGCATAAGGACGAGCCGAGCAATCCGAATTCTGTGAAATGGGCACAGGTACGTATAAACCCCTGCGTAAAAGGCTTACCCATTCCAAGAGAAGAAAAAATATTATTAAAAAATGCTACAACTCTACCACTTGAAGCACTTGATTCTGTAGCCGGTTTCATAGATTGCCAGAATATAAAACCTATAATCAAGACAGAAAGAATTGTAGTGATAATTCTTTTTATAGTGCATTTTTTATCAATTCTCATATTATCACGACCTAATCTATATTATTTTATCTAATTACAGATAAAAAGTCAATTTTCTGTTGTAAAAAAATGAATAATATTATATAATTATTAAGAATTGTATAAATAGGATTATTATTTATGAGGTGCGTATATGTTAAATAAGATCAGATTTTTTAGTGCCAATGCTGTATCGACTGCTGACGAAGCAGGTATTACAGAAAAAATTGTAAAGTTTATGGTTGGCTTACCTCTTCTTGGAGCAATACCTGCTGAGTTGGTTGTGTTTATAATTTCTCTGTTCCCTATTCTTGAGTGCAGAGGCGGTATGATTGCTGCAAGTCTTCTTGGAGTTAATTATTGGGTTGCTCTTTTAATCAGCATTGTGGGAAATCTTCTGCCTATTCCTTTTATCTTTTTGTTTATTGAGAAGATTTTTAATCTTATGAAGAAGACAAAATTCTTCGGAAAGATTGTTAATAAGATTGAAGAAAAGGCTATGAGCAAATCAGAGAAAATCACAAAATATAAAAAATGGGGATTATTGTTATTCGTTGGAATTCCTCTTCCCGGCACAGGTGCATGGACCGGAGCTCTTCTTGCTGTTCTTCTGAAACTCAATCTGAAGGATTCTGTTTTCAGTATTATTTTCGGTGTTCTTATGGCTGCAGGTATTATGTCCTTTATTACTTACGGACTTCCCTGGGTTATTTCTTTGTTCATTTGATAAATATCGGGGCAATCTGTATTAGGTTGCCCTTGTTTAATATGGTGATAAATATGAATGGTAAGGTTGAAATTTTAGATATAGCAATTATCGGAGGCGGAGCTGCAGGTTTATTCTGTGCTGTACAGATAAAACGAAGAAATCCCGAATTAAAAGTTGCTGTTATTGAGGCACAGGACAGAGTTGGAAAGAAACTGCTGACCACAGGCAACGGCAGATGTAACCTGACAAACCTTTACACTGATATATCGATGTATCATGGTTCGTTTAATGATGGTGCTGAGTATCTGTTGGAGTTTTGTTCTCCGTCTGTTGTTGTAGGCCTTTTTGAAGAATTGGGACTGCTAACATATAACGAGGAAGACGGCAGAGTTTATCCTGTAAGCAAACAAGCAAACTCCGTTCTCGATGTACTGAGAATTGCTATGGATAAGTTTAATGTTAAAGTTTTGCTTAACAGCAAGGTTTCAGATATCAAGAAAACAAAGAATGGTTTTGATATTATCTGTGGAAATAAAGTGATATTTGCTGAGAAGGTTGTTATTGCTACAGGCAGTAAATCTACTCCTTCAACTGGTGCAGATGATTCTGTATGGTCAATTCTTGAAAGCCTCGGTCATAATATTGTTTCCCCTGTTCCCTCTCTTTGTCCGGTATATGTCGAGTCTCCATATCTTAAATCATTAAAGGGTATCAGAGCAAGTGGTGTAGTAAGAATACTGAAGGATAACAAAGTGCTGACTGAACAGGTTGGAGAAATTCAGTTCACAGAGAAAGCCTTGTCAGGTATCTGTGTTTTTAATCTGGCACGTATTGCTAACTCTGAAGTTAATACAGAATTTTCGGTTTCACTTCTTCCTGATATAAATTTCAATGAAATATTCTCTTTACTAAAAAACAAGAAGTGTATGTACAAGCAGAGCTCTAAAGCAGAAGATTTGATGATTGGTTTTTTTAATCGTATGCTTGGTATAGCACTTCTTAAATCTTCTGGAATCTCCCCTTCTAAGTTAATAACAGATATTACAGATGTTGAACTTAAAAAGTTATCGGCTGTAATAAATGATTGGAGGTTCAAGGTTATTCCTGCAAAAGATTTCAGTAAATCTCAGGTAACTGCAGGTGGAGTTGTTGGGTCTGAAATTGACAAAACAACAATGAAAAGTAAGAAGATAGACAATCTGTATATAATTGGAGAAGCCGTTGATTGTGATGGTGACTGTGGCGGTATGAATCTGCAGTTTGCCTTTTCGTCAGCATATTGTGCGGCTTGTGATATAACATTATGATTACTATAAAGAATATTAAATTACCACTTAAATATAATGAAGAACAACTTCGTAGAGTAGTTGAAAAAGAGCTAAGAATCAGCAAGGATGATATCAAAGAACTCACACTCAGACGAATCAGCATTGATGCCAGAAAAAAGACAGATATACATTATATTGCGATGGTAGATATATCAGTGCGAGGTAATGAAGAAAAGCTGGTTTCTAGATGTAAGAATGCTGAAATATCTAAAGATAAAGAGTATACATTTAAGGCTCAGAAAACACTTGAAAATCGCCCTGTTGTTGTAGGCTCCGGTCCAGCAGGATTATTTTGTGCATTAATTCTCGCCCGTAATGGTGCTTGTCCTATTGTAATTGAACGAGGAAAAAGTGTTGATGAACGAACAAAGTCAGTCGATAAATTCTGGCTTGATGGCACTCTTGACACAGAATCAAATGTTCAGTTTGGCGAAGGCGGAGCCGGTACATTCTCTGATGGTAAGCTTAATACGGGTACCAACGATGTTAGACAGAGTTTTATACTCAGAGAATTTGTATCTCATGGTGCACCTGAAGATATATTGATTTCCGCTAAACCTCATATTGGTACGGATATGCTTAAAGGTACAATCAAGGCCATCAGAAAAGAAATTGAGACTCTTGGTGGAGAGTTCAGATTCAATACCTTGCTAATGGATTTTGATGCTATTGGAGGCAAGATTAAATCTGTAACTGTCAGAAGTAATAGTGTTACAGAGAAGATAGATACAGATAATATTGTTCTGGCAATTGGCCATAGTGCAAGAGATACCTTTGAAATGCTTAGATATAAGGGAATTGATATGCAACAGAAAGCGTTTTCCGTTGGTGCAAGAATAGAGCATCTGAGAGAGGCTGTGGATGTATGTCAGTATGGCAAAGCAAGATTTATGTTGCCTACAGCTGATTATAAGGTAAGTACACATCTGAAAGATGGTAGAGGTGTATATTCTTTCTGCATGTGTCCCGGCGGATATGTTGTGAATGCTTCAAGTGAAGAAGGAAGATTGTGTACGAATGGTATGAGTAATCATAGCAGAGACAACATAAATTCAAACAGTGCTATACTTGTTGGCATTACTCCCGAAGATTATAATCAGGGAGATGTGCTTGACGGAATTAAATTCCAGAGAATGATAGAAAGAAAAGCATATGAAGTTTGCGGCGATTATACTGTGCCTGTTCAGAGGGTAGGAGACTTTGTTGGTGTCAGCGGAAACGTTCATACTCTCCCCTCACCTACAATTTTACCTGGATATGAAATTTGCGATTTGAATCAGGTTTTCCCTTCATTTATTTCTGAATCAATAAAAGAAGGATTATTAAATCTTAGTCAAAGAACACCTTTCTTTTCGGATATGGGTGCTGTACTTACTGCTCCTGAAACAAGAAGCTCATCTCCTGTAAGAATTGTTAGAGACAGTAGTTTTCAATCTCTTTCTTTCAGAGGGTTATATCCTTGTGGTGAAGGTGCAGGTTATGCAGGTGGTATTATGTCCGCCGCAACAGATGGAATCAAGTGTGCAGAAGCAATACTATCAAACGAATAATTAAATGTTAAAAGGCTCTCAGTTTAATGCTGAGAGCCTTAGTTTATGAGTAATATTAGTTTTTAGTTAATTGTACACTTACTGTTTCTGATGTTCTGTATACCCAGCAAAGACCGTTACTGTTAACTGTAATGCTTACAGGTACATCAACAGGGGTGTCAGATGTGGGGTTAACATCTGCAAAGTCGTAAACTATGCTGAAACTGTTTTCTGTAAGATTATCTAGTGCAGTTGCAGTTCCTACAACAGAAACTGCAAAAGTGGAGGGAACGGAGTAATTATACCCTTCAGGAAGGTTATTGATTTTGATTTTTGTTGATGGGACCTCAAATGTTTCCATATTGAAGTTAGAAAAATCAAGCTGTACTTTTATAGTTTCAACACCATCACTCTTGTTTATAAAGGAGTCGCCAAGAACATCGGAAATATTGAATGTTTCGTTATAGATCTGATTCTTGTATTTGGAAAGCGATCCGATATCAATAGCAAATTCTGTAATTGCATTTTCGCCAGTAACCAGTTCTTCCGGTCCTGCTACGCTGATTGTAGAGGGAGAAACTGTATAATAGAACGTATTTAACTTGATGTTTGAAGGTGTGTATTTAATAGTAAAAGGAACATTTTCGTCAATCTTCATAAAACGAAAAGAAACATCAACACTTGAGAAACTCATTGTAATATATTCGGTTGAAATCTCCTGTGCACCAGCAGAGTTGGGATCTTCACTGTCAAAAAGTCTTAAACTGTATGTGTTTGTAACAGTAGAAGCATCGGGACTATTTACTTTACCTGTAACATAGGCAGACTTGACTTTGTTGATGAGAGTCTCAGGACCTGTGATTTCTACTGTCTGAGGAAGGTTGTTTTCAACATAATATCCCTCAGGATTATATGAGAAATTACTTACGATGTTTACAGTCTTTGTCGCTTCTCTGTCAATCATAATTGTGATATTCTCAGGCTCAATGCTCTCGATATCAAAGGACATGTTGCTGTTGTTTTTGACTACAACAGGATAAGTTCCGGTTACCGGCTTATTAATAGAAAACAAATCAACAGAAGCGGTTACATCAGAAACAGACAAGGAATCTATAATAACACGTTTGCCGGAAACATTGATTGTTACCTTATCAATACTGGTACTGAATATCTTCAGGTCTTTGGATGCGCTTTCTGAGAGATTATAACTGATTGGTACATCTGTGATTGTGCTGGTTGTATTGTCAGAACTTATCATCCAGAAAGTCAGAGAAAGTAATAATGAAAGTATAAGAACAAGCTTCTTGTTATCAAGAAGTCGTCCGAAAAGTGATTTATTCTTCATCTTTCTTCTCCTTTCTCTTTTTGAAGAAAGAAGAAACCTCGGGTTTCTCCTGTTCAACAGGAAGTAAATTTTCTTCAAGAACAGCAACAAGTGAATCTCTGTCGTAGTCGCGAGTAAGAACACCGTTGATCGCAACTGAAATAGTACCTGTTTCTTCTGATACGACGACTACAACAGCATCAGAAACCTCGCTCATACCGATTGCGGCACGATGACGTGTACCGATATCTTTTCTGTCTACTTCTTTGCTGTTTAGAGGTAGGATACATCCTGCGGCAAAAATCTTGCCATCACGGATTATTGACGCCCCATCGTGGAGAGGCGCTTTGTTGAAAAAGATGTTGCCGAAAATAGCGGTTGAAGTATCGCAATTCAGAATTGTACCTGTTGATGCAATATCTGTAAGTTTAGTATCTTTTTCAAATACAAATAAAGCGCCTGTTCTTGTATGGCTGAAGAGAATCGCGGAATCAGCTACATCTGATATAGCCTTGATTTCGTTATCTCTTTCTGAATTAGACATAAGCCCACCCTGAAATATTTTGAGATAGCCTTTTGAAAATTTGGAACGTCCAAGTTGCTCCAGAGCTTTTCTGATTTCAGGCTGGAAAATAATGAATATAATAATAACTGAAAAATCAAGAAAAATCTTAAGAATGGAAGTAACCATTGTAAGGTTGAAAATAGACGCAAGAGCATAGAAAAGCAGCACAAGGAAGATACCTTTTAGAAGCTGTTCTGCTCTTGTATCTCTTACCAGTTTAAGAATTCCGTATATAAGAATTGCAATGATTATTATATCAATAAGATCAGCAAGTTTAAAGGTGCTGAATAGTGATATTATATTATTGAACCAATCGGTAATAACTTGCATAGACATCCTCCGATATTACTTATATTTCTATTTTATCATTATGAAATATATATTGCAATATCATTTAGTAAATTTTTTGAACTTTGATATATTATAAATTGCTCTTTCAAGCACATTAATGTCGTATTCGGTAGTAAAAGCAGAAGGGCATATTCGTACTGTACCGGTTTTATCTGTTTTCATATATTTGTGCGCTAAAGGACTGCAGTGAATTCCAGCTCTTGTTGCAATACTATAGTTCTTATCCAATAAATATGAAACATCTTCGCTGTCTGTGTCTTTGATATTAAAAGAGAGTAATGGTGCGTGATTATTAATATCAGGTTCTTGTGTGTAAAGAATCACGTTATTCATATGAGATAAACTATGATATAGTTTTTTCATAAGATTTATTTCATGCTTGAGAATAGCATCGGTAGATTTTCTTGCTACAAAATCAACTCCTGCACTTAAACCTGCTATACCGGGCAGATTGAGTGTACCGCTTTCAAGTTTATCGGGCAGTATCTGCGGATGCTTAAAATCTATTGTACTGCTACCTGTACCACCTTCACAAAGAGAATCTACAGCATAATTTGTGTTTATTATCAGAACACCTGTGCCCATTGGACCGTATAAGCCTTTGTGTCCGGGTAAGCAGAGAAAATCAATGGGAGAATCACAACTCATATCAATACTGTGAATTCCTGCTGTCTGTGCCCCATCAACGCAGAACATCACACCGTAATAATGTGCAAGGCTACCTATACTGTAAATTGGAAGTTTAATTCCAAAAACATTGGATGCGTGAGTACAGATTACTAGCTTTGTGTTATCCTGTATTGCCTTTCTGAATGATTCCAATGTTCGTTCATTATCTGCTTCAAATACATCAGCAACTGTATATGTGATGTAGTCTGAATCAGAAAGTTTCTGTAAAGGACGCAATACAGAGTTGTGTTCAAAAGAAGAAATAACCACATGGTCTCCCTTAGAGAGTGTACCTTTTATTACCATATTAAGTGAATAGGTACAACCTGGTGTCAGGATAACATTTTCGGGCTTGTCGAAATTAAAGAGATTACAAAGTTTATTCCTGCAATTAAAGACTGTTTCTGATGCCTTGATGGACATTCTGTGTCCTGCTCTACCAGGATTTGCACTGTATGAAAGGGCATTGATAACCGCGTAATTGACCATTTTGGGCTTAGGATGAGTTGTGGCGGCGTTATCAAGATATATCATCCTGAGGACCTGCCTGTTCTGCCAAGTATAGAGAAACCTCGTGTTCTGAGAATCTCTTCGGCTTTGTCAGGATTATCGGGAACATATACGCTATAGCCACAGTTTGGTTTGTTATTTATAGATGGAGTCTTTTGTACATATCCACGGATACCCGCTTTTTCAAGAACATTCTTTGCTCTGACGGCAAGAGTGATGTTCTGAAACATAATCAGAGGGTTTTCCATAAATTTATCACCTCATGTTTTTATTACATACTATGTAAAAAGAACATGAGGTGTTAATGATTAGCGAAGCATATCGCCCATATTATAAAGACCTGCAGGCTGAGCTGCTGTAAAAGCAGCAGCTGGAAGTGCACCGTTAGCAAAAAGTGCTTTTGATTGTGCCTGATGTGTTAAAGTGAGAACTTCATCATTACCCGCAAAGATAACGGAATGCTCACCTACGATTGTACCGCCACGGATACTGTGAATACCAATTTCGTTTTTAGAACGCTTCATTCTGTATGAATGCCTATCATATGTATATCTGGGGTCATTCTCGCAAACCTCACTGATACCATCTGCAATCATAAGCGCTGTACCTGAGGGAGCATCAAGTTTCTGATTATGATGCTTCTCGATAATCTCAATATCAAAATCTTCACCAAGAATAGCGGTTGCTTTCTTGGAAAGTTCGATAAGAAGATTGATACCAAGAGACATATTGCCTGATGAAAAAACAGCAACTTTCTCTGAGAGTTTATTTACCATCCCTATCTGCTCATCGTTAAGACCAGTTGTGCAGATTACAGCAGGAACAGATTTATTCTCAGAATATGCACATAGTGCAGGGATAAGAGCAGGATTGGAAAAATCGATGATAACATCTACATCTTCTGTTACCTTATCAAAACTGTCATATACAGGATAATCATAGGTAGATGTGCCGTAAGGATCAACACCACAGATAATCTTCATATCATCCCGTTCTTTAGCTGCATTTGTAACAGCAAAACCCATTTTGCCGTTACAGCCATGAAGTAGTATTTTAAGCATAAACTTCCTCCTAAAAACAAGACGTGCATAACAGAAGTTATCCGTCAGGCACGTCGAATCAGTGATTATTTAATCTTACCGATAAGGTCATACTTTGCCATACAATCCTTAAGGTCGTGGTAACCGTGGTAGCTCATAGGAACAAGAGGCAGACGGCACTCACCACAATCGAAGCCCATAAGATTCATTGCTGTCTTAACAGGAATGGGGTTAACATCAGAGAACATCATATCCATAAGTTCGATGTATTTGAAGTTCATCTTAGCAGCCTCAAGGAAGTTGTTGTCAAGGCAAAGCTGACAGATGTTGTGCATTTCCTGAGGACAGAGGTTAGCAAATACAGAGATAACACCAAGAGCACCAAGGGACATAAAAGGTACTGTCTGGTCATCGTTACCTGAATAGATATCAAGTTTGTCGCCACAAAGAGAACGAGTTTTGGAAACAGAAGAAATATCTCCGTTAGCTTCTTTTGTAGCTACAATGTTATCATGTTTGCAAAGTTCAGCATAAGTCTCGGGTTTGATATTACATCCTGTACGGGAAGGAACATTGTAAAGAATCATAGGAATGTCAACTGCATCTGCAATTGCATTAAAGTGACGGATGAGACCTGTCTGGGATGTTTTA
>SVPX01000098.1 GCA_015065665.1 Oscillospiraceae bacterium
AGGGATTTTACCTTTTCACTTTCTGCCGCAATAGAAGTCTCAAGGTTTGCTGTGTCAGTTCTGAGTTTTTCAAGTTCAGCCTCTCTCTTGGGAATCTGCTCATCAAGCTGACTCTTTCTTTGAAGCCTTGCTTCCTCTGCCTTGATTTCCCTCTGAATTCTGTCTGCAGTTTCCTGTGCTTCCTTTATTTCTCCCCTGAGTCTTTCCTTTGCCTGCTCAACAGTAATCTCACCAAAGACCGCATCAATCAGATTCACAAGGTTCTCCCTTGCATTCTCCATATTGGTCTTTGCAGATGCTGAGTCTGCACTTGCCTGTGCAGCACTTTCCTGTGCCTTATCCATATCTGCTTTTGCGGATTTAAGCTCAGCCTCGGTGGGTGCAATATCGGATGACACAGCAGGTGCAGGATGAGTTAAAGAACCACACACAGGACAGGGGGTGCCATCCTCCAGTTCCCTTGCAAGTACACCTGCCTGCTCATCAAGAAACGCCTTGTTAAGTCTCAGATAGGTTTCTGTCAGAAGGTCTGATTTCTCCCGGACTTTTCTGTATATTCCCAGTTGCACCTCATAGGTTTCTGTGGCAGTTCTAAGCTTATCAAACTGTTTTTCAAGTTCACAGAGAATCTCCTGCTTTGCTTTTATTCGGTCAAGAGATAAAAGAAGTTCTGCCTTTCGCTCACCTGCGTTTTCAAGGGTAGCCCTATCCTCTCTGAGCTTTGCAAGGCTATCTCCCAAAACACGCAGATTTGCGTTGTTTTTATCCCTAACCTTTATATTTTTATCAAGGTTTGCCTGTGCCTGTTTAAGTGCTTCTTTCAGATTTTCCAGTTCATCATATAGGGCAAGTTCCTCAGAAAACAGCGTGATTTCTTTCTGGAGTTTTTCTCTCTCCGTTTCCTTTTCGGGAATTGTGTCATATTCCCTCTTGGCAGACTTAACTTCCTCTTCCTTTTGAGGTAACATACTTCGGCTCTGCTCCAGAGAAGCCCTTGTCTTTTCGATTTCCTCTGCCTTACCAAGCTGAGTGTTAATCTCCTCCAGAGTTTTATCAAGAGAGTCAATAACAGCCGTTATGCTCTCGCCTTTTTCCTTGTCACTTTCAAGGAGTCTTTCCAGGAGTGTTATTACCTCACTTGTGGTGAGTTCCCCTTTTTTCGCCTTTTCTACCTCTATCATCAGAGCATCGTCCTCATCACAGACAATACCCCCTATGTACTGCTTGACACTACGCTCTGCTTCCTCACATTTTTTGCCAAGAGCAGATGCTTCGTCCCTGAGTTTGTCCTGAATGACTTTATAGTTGTAGGTCTTGAAAATCTTTCTGAAAATGTCGATTCTGTCTTTTGTAGATGCAAGGAGAAGTTTAAGAAAATCCCCCTGTGCAATCATTGCAATCTGCAGAAACTGGTTTCGGTCGATACCCATAATATCAACTATCTTGTCGGTAACATTCTTTATACCTGTCACAACATCGCCATTCGGAAGAACAAGTTCTGCATCCGCCTTTTGTGTTGTAAAACCCTCACCGCGGCTTTTAGGTCTTTCGTATTCGGGGTTACGCTTTACCTTGTAGTTTTTACCTGCATACTCAAACTCCAGGTAAACCTCTGTGGGTGTATCTGCATTTGCATACTTTGAGCGGAACATAGAGGCATCCCTGTTCTGTCCGCTGGCTTCACCATAAAGTGCATATACAATTGCGTCAAAAATTGTAGTCTTGCCTGCACCTGTGTCGCCTGTAATCAGATAAAGTCCGCTCTGTCCCAGTTCATCCAGGTTAACAGGAGTTTTGCCTGCATAGGGACCAAATGCGGTCATAATAAGTTTTATCGGTCTCATTCCTGTCCCTCCCATACACTCTCAAAAAGATTACGGACAAACTCTTCCTGCTCCTGGCTCATAGGCTGACTGTTCTGAATCTCATAGAAATCTTTAAATAGTTCAAAGGGACTTTTGCTGTCCACATCTGCCACAGCATCATAAACTGCCGCACCTCTTGTACGCTTGTTATCGTAGTCAAGTTTCATCAGATTCTTATATACGGTTCTCAATCTGCCGATTGCATCGTAAACATCCTCTTCATCGGTAAGGGTGATGTGCATATAGTCCTCTCTGTATGTAGTGCCTTCGTAGAAATCCTTGCTCATAATCTCATCGTAAGCGCCCTTGATTTCTCTCATATCTCTCAAAGGTGTCAGCGGGATTGTATCAATCTTAAGGTTGCCTTTTTCAAGGAATTCAACCACAGTTACCGACTTTTTATGATTAGCCTCGGAGAAAGAATATTTAAGAGGTGTACCACAGTAACGGATTCTCTCGCTACCGCAATTCTGAGGACCGTGGATATGTCCCAGTGCCACATAATCAAAGGCGTCAAAAACTGCACCATCCACATTATCTGTACCTCCCACAGAAAGTTCCTCGGACTCACATCTTTCAGAACCTGTTACAAACTGATGGGTAATAATCAGATTTCTCTTTGCGGTGTCCACATTCATATTATCAATTGCCACCTTAACAGCCTCGGTGTAGGTCTTTATCTCAACATCGGGATAATATCTGCGTACATGGGCAGGTTTGATGAATGGGAGCATATAAACATCCAGCTCACCAAACTCATCGGTAAGTGTAACAGGAGTAACCGCTCCCGAATAAACAGGTGACATATAGATTCCGCTTTTCTCTATAAGTCGGGAGGCAAAGGCAATTCGCTCGGGAGAATCGTGGTTACCGCTGATTACAAACACCTTAAGATTCCTCTTGGAAAGCCTGTAGAGAAAATCGTCAAAAAGCTCCACCGCCTCTGCAGAGGGTACAGGCTTATCGTACACATCTCCTGCGATGATAACCCCCTCAGCCTTCACATCATCAATCACATTGATAATCCGAGTCAGTATGTATTTCTGGTCTTCAATCATAGAGAATTCGTTGACTCTCTTGCCGATATGAAGGTCCGACAAATGTACAAATATCATAAAAAGCCTCCTTATAAATTCAGTAGTTAATCATAACAATCACATGCAATTTTACAATATAATTTTATTACTCTCCACACAAACTGTCAAGGGAAACACAATATTATATTTTTTATAAAATGTTAAATTATTTTACATTTTCCTATTGCATTTACAAACACAATGTGCTATTATTATACATATCGTTAACACATCACAGCAAGTAACCTTTCATCATCCATTATATCACAATATACTGAAGTTTACTTTATCAGGAACTCTGCGGAAAGTCCGCAGTTTAACATACCAGTTTTTTTAGAAAGGAAGATGTATATGATTCTTATTCAGGGTGACTATTCCAAGTCAAAGAAGTACGCAGACGACCTTATGCAGAGCGAATACTTCGAGTTTCACTTCCCCTATGTGGAAGAGCAGGTAACTTTCAGAGAGATAAACCGATTCAACGATGAATCCAGACGACTTACACGCTTCAAAAACAAGTACACAGGCAAAGTA
>SVPX01000021.1 GCA_015065665.1 Oscillospiraceae bacterium
CCTGCTCCGCGAGTTTGGAAGATCCTGTGAAAATCTGGGAGTCGGACATCTTCGGAAAATCTGTCAGCGACCTTGTGAACGAAGGCCTTCAGAACAAACTCTATCGTATGCCGGACGATGCCAGAAGAAAACTTACAGAAACTGTCGAGAAGATTATCAATGACGGATGCAACGGACTTATCTGTATAATTCTCTGATAAATAACATATCACATAAAAACCGCTGAAAAAATTTCGGCGGTTTTTTATGTTTTGTATTGAAAAATCAGAAGAAAAAGTATACAATATATGTATATGTGGAAAAGTGTAGTTTTTTGATTGTGCTATATTTTTTTCATAATCTGTTTTT
The DNA here is from genome assembly GCA_015065665.1 of Oscillospiraceae bacterium. Classification (GTDB taxonomy): domain Bacteria; phylum Bacillota; class Clostridia; order Oscillospirales; family Acutalibacteraceae; genus Ruminococcoides. The sequence continues at coordinate 349 of SVPX01000021.1, forward strand.
GGAGGTTCTCTATGACTACCTACCTTGCATCCGCTGAGCCTAATATGTCAGTTATTATTCTGATTACAGGCTTTGCCGTTGTGTTTGCCGTGCTTATTCTGCTTATCGGAATTATCTGGGCTTACTCCAAGATAGTTTCCTCTGTGCAGAAGAGTGTAGAAAAAAGAAAAGCAAAAAACACTCCTGTTGAGGAAACTACGACTGCTGAAGAATCAGCACCCGTTGTTGAGGATACAGCAGATATGTCTGATGATTTGCAGACAATTGCTGTTATTACAGCTGCAGTAGAGGCCTTCTACGGAGATAAGAAAGTCCGTGTTGTTGGCATCCGTCCTCAGGCAGGCGGCAACACCCGCTCACAGTGGGCTGCAGCAGGACTTATGGAAAGTATGCCTAAAATGAGATCGGAGGGACTTTTATAATGGGAATTTTACAAGGTTTCCTTGATGCCCTTCTGGGCCTTTTCAATGATTCCGGTCTTATGGACCTTACATGGAAGAACTATGCAATGATGGGTATTGCATGTGTGCTTCTTTTCCTTGCAATCAAAAAGCAGTATGAACCCCTTCTGCTTCTTCCTATTGCGTTCGGTATGTTGATTGTTAACCTTTATCCTGCAATTATGGCAGCTCCGTCAACTGAGCTTGTACCTGTTCAGCAGTACATTGAAGCTCATGGGGGAGAAGTTCCGAATTACGCAGTTACGGTTCTTGATGGTATAAACTACTATAATGTACCTACCAATGGCGGTCTACTTTACTACTTATATCAGGGCGTTAAGTTGGGTATCTACCCACCTCTTATCTTCCTTGGTATCGGTTGTATGACCGACTTCGGTCCTCTGATTGCTAACCCCAAGAGTTTTATTCTTGGTGCAGCTGCTCAGGTTGGTATCTTCTTTACATTTATTCTTGCAACAATGGTATTCGGGTTTACCAATGCAGAGGGTGGTGCAATCGGTATTATCGGTGGTGCAGACGGTCCTACCGCTATTTACACAACCTCAATTCTTGCACCCCATCTCCTAGGACCTATAGCTGTTGCGGCTTATTCCTATATGGCACTGGTTCCCATCATCCAGCCTCCTATTATGAAGGCTCTTACAACCAAGAAGGAACGTTCAGTTGTTATGACACAGCTTCGTCCTGTTTCCAAACTGGAGAAGATTCTGTTCCCCATAATCGTAACAATTGTTTGCTCAATTCTCCTTCCCAGTTCCGCACCTCTTGTTGGTATGCTTATGCTGGGTAACCTGTTCAAGGAAAGCGGTGTTGTTGACCGTATCTTCAAGACAGCACAGAACGAGCTTATGAATATCATCACTATATTCCTTGGTGTTACTGTTGGTGCAACAGCAACAGGTGAGGTATTCCTTACACTAAAAACTCTGGGAATTATTGCTCTCGGTCTTGCAGCATTCTGTCTTGGTACAACCTTTGGTGTGCTTTTCGGAAAGATTATGTACTGGCTCACAGGCGGCAAGGTTAACCCCCTCATTGGTTCTGCAGGTGTATCTGCTGTTCCTATGGCTGCCCGTGTTGCTAATAAAGTTGGTCAGCAGGAGAATCCCTCCAACTTCCTTCTTATGCACGCAATGGGTCCCAACGTAGCTGGTGTTATCGGATCTGCTGTTGCAGCGGGTGTTCTCATCAGTGTTCTTAGTTGATAAGTTGTTTTTAAGAACATTCCTAAGATTTTGCAAAATATTACACTAAAATTCTATTAAAGAATAAAAAAGTCGCACGTATACATTATTATATTAATATGTATATGTGCGACTATATTTTTTATAGTGCATAAAATATTAAGGAGATGATACAGTTGAGAGACATTACCATCAATGATATTCTTAAGATGATATTTGCTCATATCAAGCTTATCATTATTGTCTCTGTTGTTGCGGCTCTTGGTGCATATATCTATGCAGATAATTTTATCCCCAAGAAGTATTCCTCAACAGCTATGATTATTATCAAGTATAAGGCAGAAGCTAACGACAATGATCAGGCTGCTGACAACCGAGTTTCCTCAGGTGCTCTGACACTTTCTGCAAACCTTGCTGAAAACGTTTCTGTTATCTTCCAGAGATGTGAGGAAATGCTGGATATTATCCCTCCCGGATACGGCGTTACCATTGCAAGTGTCAATGAGACCAACGCTCTGACAATTACCGTTACAGGTAGTGATGGTCAGGTTTGTGCAGATACAGCAAACGCAATCCGTAATGCTTCTCCCGAAGTATTCGAGAAGTACTACTACGGCGGTGAGGCTGTTCCTTTCAGCCGTCCTGCATCTGTACCCGGTACACATTCATCTCCTGATGAAACCCGTTTTGCACTCTTCGGCTTCATCGGTGGTCTGATTATTTCAATTCTTATTGCCATTATTATTGAGGTTATCGATACAACCATCAAGCCCGGTGATGACCTGTTCAAGATTTATGATGTTCCTGTATTTGCTGAGATTATCGACTTTGACTCAGACGCAGGCTCCAGAAGGAAAGGAGCAGTGAGGAAATAATGAAATTCGGTGGTAAGAGTAAGTCTGTCAAATATGTTGATAAGTCCAAGAATGTTATCAACAGCGACAGTAAGTTTGCTATTGTTGAGGGCTATAAGATTGCCCGTACCAATCTTGTTTTTTCACTTTCTGCAGCAGATAGCAAGTATGTTGTAGTTACCAGTTGGTCCAAGGGTGAGGGTAAGTCCACAGCCACAGCCAACCTTGCAATTTCTTTCTCTAAAATGGGCAAGAAGGTTCTTCTTGTTGACTGTGACCTTCGCCGTCCCAATCTGCACAATCTTCTCAAACTTCAGAATACATCAGGCCTTTCTGAGGTTATCGGTAAGTTCAAGTCTATTGACGAAGTTATCCACAGAGAAGTTCTTCCTTGCCTTGATGTAATCACAGCAGGCTCCATCCCGCCCAACCCCTCAGAGCTTCTTGGTTCTTCCGGTTTTGAGGCTTTCCTCAAGGAGATGGATAAACAGTATGACTATATCATTATCGATACACCTCCTGTTGGTATCGTTACCGATACACTCCTTCTCAAGGACTATATCTCAGGTTATGTGGTTGTTGTTCGTGAGCGTGTAACAACCCATGGCGATATCGAAAAAACTATCCAGAGCATCCAACTTGCAGACAGCAAAGTTCTCGGATTTCTCAAAGTTGGCTGTACTTCTGCTGAGAAAAAGTATTCAAAAGGAAAGTACGGATACTACAAATATTACTGATATATTCCCATATATTGTCAAATTCACCAACCCGTTGCTTGTCAGCGGGTTGTTTTATGGCTTTATTTGCAAGATTTGATTTTTAATCTTGCAAAAAAATCATAATAGTGCTACAATACAACAGTTGAATTTAAATTTTTTGCATTTTTTATTTGGAGCGTGAGCAAAATGTCTTATTTGAAACTTACAAAAGCAGAACTTACTGCAGAGCTTGAGAACCTTACTGCTAAGTATAAGGGATATGTTGATATGGGCCTTTCCCTTGATATGTCCCGCGGTAAGCCCTGCTCAGAGCAGCTTGATATATCTCTTCCTATGCTTGATTCCCTCAATTCCACTACTGTATGCAAATCTGCAAACGGTTTTGACCTGCGTAACTACGGTATCCTTGATGGCATTCCCGAGTGCAAAGAGATGATGGCTGAACTTATTCAGGTAAGACCTGAGCAAGTGATGATTGGCGGTAACTCTTCCCTTAATATGATGTTCGATGCAATTGCTTGTATGATGACAACCCCTATAGTAGAGGGTTGCACACCCTGGTTCAATGTACCTGACAGAAAGTTCCTCTGTCCTGTACCCGGTTATGACCGTCACTTCTCAGTAACAGGTTATTTTGGTTTTGAGATGATTCCTGTTCCCATGACAGAGAACGGTCCTGATATGGATGTTGTTGAGGAACTTGTTTCCAAGGATGCTTCCATCAAGGGTATCTGGTGTGTTCCCAAGTATTCCAATCCTCAGGGTATCACATATTCTGATGAAACTGTCCGCCGCTTTGCTGCCCTTAAACCTGCTGCAAAGGACTTCAGAATTATGTGGGATGATGCATATTGCGTACACGACCTGACAGATACTCCCGATACACTCTTAAGCCTTATGGCAGAGTGTGAGAAGGCAGGTAACCCCGATCTTCCCATTATTTTCTGCTCAACTTCCAAGATTTCTTTTCCCGGTGCAGGTGTGGCTGCAATGGCTTCTTCCGAGAACAATATGAAAGTATTCAAGGGCCGTTACACAAACCAGACAATCGGTTTTGATAAACTCAATATGCTCAGACACCTTCTTTTCTTTAAGAATACAGACGGTATCAAGGCTCATATGCTCAAGCACAAGGAGATTCTCCGTCCCAGATTTGATATCGTAATATCTAAGTTTGAGGAACAGCTTCAGTCCTGTGAGATTGCAAAGTGGACCAAGCCCAACGGCGGTTACTTTGTATCTATCGATGTTTTCCCTGGTACAGCAAAGGCAGTTGTGAAGATGTGCAAAGAAGCAGGTCTTGTGCTTACTTCAGCAGGTGCAACTTACCCCGGCGGTATTGACCCACAGGACAGAAACATCCGTATTGCACCTTCTTTCCCTCCTTGCTCAGAGCTTGAGATTGCAATGGATGTGTTCTGTACTTGTGTACGCATCTGTGCTATAGAGAAGATTCTCTCTGAATAATCACCAATAGCAGATGGGGGAGAATCAGCGTATATTATAAAACGTTTGTATGTTATGTGATGTTTTGCTGTATTTTTCTTCCGAATCATTGACTTTTTAGTAAAAAAACCTTATAATAACTCTGTTAGTCTATTAAGACTTAGCAGAGTTATTATTTTTTTACGGAGGTCCAATTGCATTATGAAAAGGCTTGGAATATCTGTTTCCCTGATACTTGCAATCCTTATCCTTGCATTTTCAGTTCTCTCTGTTTTCGGCTACAGCTATTATGTAGGCGATAATAAGGTTACTGTGTTCAAGGGTTTTGGTAGCATTGATTGGGGTGTTGATGTAAACGGCGGTTCTAAAATCGCTGTAAAGGCAGCATCCGCTGACGAGATTTCTGCTGTTGCAGATGTTGTCAGAGACCGTGCTGCAAAGTTTGGTCTTACAGACCATCAGATTTGTGTAGATGAAGCAAAAGGTCAGCTGGAACTCACAGTTCCTCAGAGCCTTGATTGTGATTTCTCTGCAGAAGAAGTTGCAGGTTTCCTTACCTCATACGGTAACCTGACAATCCGTCCTGACGGTTCTTACACAAATATGACTGTTGATTCATCCGACAGTGCTGCTTTTGTAACACCCACAGGCTCTACTGCAGAAACTATCCTTATCACCAGTGACGATGTATCAGGTTCTTCCTGGTTTGAGTATGTTGAGGATAAGTATTCTTACTACTACCTTAACATCGAGTTCAATGAGGTTGGTTCTGACAAGATGGCAACCTACACTAACGCGGATACAGGTACATACTATAACAAGGCAGTTTCTATCTGGCTTGATGATCGTATGATTTCCAATCCTACAGTCAGCGAGACTATCGATGGCGGTACTCTCTCTGTAAGCAGCGACAGTATGACTCAGTCCAAGGCTGAGCTTTACTCTGCAGTTATCTCTGCAGGTAAGATGCCATGCAATGTATCTGTTGTATCCGTAACAGATGTTGCTCCTCTTGCAAATAACATTTCCGATATCATCTTTATTGCTGGTGTTGTTGCTCTTGCAGCAATTATGGTATTTATGATTTTCAGATACAGACTTGGTGCTTTTGCAGGTATTTTCGCTGTACTTCTCCAGTTCTCAGGCGTTCTTGCTGTTATTACTCGCTTTGCTGGTGAGGGCAGAACATTCCTGCTTACTATCCCCGGTGCAGCAGCACTTGCATTTTCTGTAATGCTCACAGTTCTCAGCTTTGCTCTTATGGGTGAGAGAATGGTATCTGAACTTAAGGGCGGCACAGTTGTTGGTACTGCTATCTCCACAGGTATTGAGAAGAGCAGAAAGATCATCCTTGATATGAGCGTTGTACTTGCTGTTGTTGCTCTTATGGGTATGTTTATGTTCGGTACATCCGCATTCACAACTGCTATCTTCGGCAACTACACACTTAGCGGTGTATATAACTTCTCTTATGTACTCTTCTTTGGTGCAGTAATTAACCTTATCAGCGGTTATGTTGTACCCCAGCTTATGCTCAGAAGTCTCCAGAGCTTCTCCAAGAAGCCTTCTATGTTCGGAGGTGCAAAGTAATGAAAAAATCAATTAATTTTGCAAAACTCTCTATGATAATGTTTATTCTTGCAGGTGCTTTTGTTGTAGCAGGTGTACTTCTCCTTGTGATAAATGGCGGCAATACTTTTGCTCCCTTTACTTTTGCTAACCTGAGCTTCTCTCTCGTTGTAAAAGCTCTTGTTGCAGCAGTTCTAACCTTTGCTCTTGTGCTTGTTTATCTGCTTATCAGATTTAAGAAGCAGGGTGTGAAGATGGCTCTCATCTCTACTCTTGGTGCTTCTATCAATGCACTTGTTGCATTTGCACTTTGTATCCTCGGCAGAGCAAACCTCTGTAATATGGCTCTTGCAGTTGTGCTTTTTGCAGTTGCTCTCAGCTATGTTACATTCATTATCTTCTCCTATAATTTCAATAAGAAGACTTCCCGCAAAAAGAATGCAGAGTCTCAGGAGGATGCATTCTCTGTAGCAACTGACAAGGCTTGGCAGGTTATGAAGGTTGTGCTTATCCTCACAACAGGCGTTATCCTTGCTGGTTTCGTTGCTGCTATCATTTACTCTGCAGGTGTACTTGCTCTCTACGGTATCCCTGCAATCCTCACAGCAGTATTTTCTGTACTGTTCACACTTTCTTATACATGTAAGCTTTTTGCTGACAAGGTATAAGGCAAAAACCTTAATATCAATCGGGCGGTTTTATCCGCCCGATATTTGCTTTTGGCACTTTTATAGTATTCTGTATAAAGGAAATTTTACTATGGCAATTCTAAAAGTAACTGATCTCAAAATCGGATACAATGGCACAACAGTTATTGATAACCTGAGGTTTCAGGTGGAAGAGGGAGACTACCTTTGTATCGTTGGTGAAAACGGCACAGGTAAAACCACACTTATCAAAGGTATACTGGGACTTATCCCTCCATACAGCGGACAGGTAGAATATTCAGACGGTCTTTGCCGTAATCATATAGGTTATCTTTCTCAGCAGCAGAAGGTTTCAAAGGATTTTCCTGCCTCTGTCAGCGAGATTGTAATGTCAGGCTTCCTTAATAATAAAGTTATCTCTTTCGGATATTCAAAGAAAGAGAGGGAAGAGGCAACCCGTATTATGAAAAAAGTCGGTGTAGACTCCTATGTTAAGAAAAGTTTTTCAGAACTTTCTGGCGGACAGCAACAGAGAGTATTACTTGCAAGAGCTTTGTGTGCCGCAAAGAAACTGATTCTATTGGATGAGCCTACTTCTGCTCTTGACCCTCTGGCAACTGCGGATTTTTATTCTATTGTGAAGAATCTGAGCAACGAAGGTATGGCTGTAATTATGGTTTCTCACGATGTTATGTCTGCTGTACGCAATGCCACACACATTTTGCATCTGAGCTCTGACAGTTATTTCTTCGGCACAACTCATGAGTATATGCATTCACCCTTCGGCAGTAAACTCATTATGCCTCAGTGTCCCTGCGATGCTTGTGCTCATAACACAAAGAAAGGGGTTGTGACAGATGCTTGATATCCTGAAATACCCTTTTATGGTGAATGCTCTGATAGTTGGTGTTCTGATTGCTGTTTGCTGTGCATTACTTGGTGTAGTGCTTGTACTGAAAAGATATTCAATGATTGGTGATGGCTTATCCCATGTAGGCTTCGGTGCTTTGTCTGTTGCGGCGGTGCTGAACCTTTCAACTCCTATCTATCTTTCCTTGCCTGTTGTAACTATATCTGCGTTCTTTTTACTGCGTATTACCGAGAACAGCAAGGTAAATGCTGATGCGGCAATCGCCGTTATCTCCAGTTCTGCTCTTGCAATCGGTGTGTTTATTGCCAGTATCAACGGCACTAATATCAATCTTCAGCAGTATATGTTCGGTTCAATCCTATCTGTAGGCAAGTCGGATATTGTAATCAGTATTATTCTTGCTGTCTTTGTAATTGCTATGTACTTTCTCTTTTACAACAAGATTTTTGCAATTACATTTGACGAGAATTTTTCATCAGCCACAGGTATCCGCACAGGTTTCTACAACACAATTATCTCTCTGCTTACAGCCATAACAATTGTTGTGGGTATGCGTATGCTGGGTACTTTGCTGATTTCGGCTATGATAATTTTCCCTGCACTTACATCAATGCGACTTTGCAAACGCTTTGCAACGGTTATAATTACCTCTGTGATTATCTCTGTTTTCTGTGTATTGTCAGGACTTTTCACATCCTTTACATTCAAGGATGTACCTGTAGGCGCTACAATTGTAATTTTCAATCTGGTTGTTTTCCTTATATTCCTGCTGATTTCTTTGTTCTATAAGAAATTTTCAAAGAAAACCAAAGACTAAGATAAACATAAAAATCTCCTCTTGATTTTGATATTAAGAGGAGATTTTTTATATTACATTTCTTGCAACAGGCAGTTCACTTTCTTCAAGAGACCTCAGTTGTTCTTTTGCTTCTTCACAAGTCGCAAAGAATTCTGCCAGTTCTTCTTTTTCTATATATGACTCAAGTTTTGCCAGGTTTCGTCCTATATCATCCACATAGTCGTGGAATAAAAGCATATCAATGATATTGATGGTTTCTTCCCAGTTTTTCTCAGTTTCTCTTGCGGCAAAGGCTGCTTTTTTCATATTATCAGATTCTACCATAAGTTCTATTTTGTCAATTCTATTTGTGTACTCATCGGTACAGTTTCTGACGCTTACATATTCTGCAACACATAGTCCGATTGCAATCAGCAGTAGTATTCCTGCCACATATATTCTCTTCATTCGTCACACTTCCTGATAATGTTGTATTCCTTCAGCCTGTTTGCTGTCATCAGCATAACCTGTTCAATACTGGTGTTCTCTTTTGCCAGAGTCTTTTTTATCCATAATTCGTCCACATTGCACAGAGCCATTGAGCGGCTGAGCATCTCTCCGTCACTGATGATAACCGCTTCAATTCCTGTATCCTTAGCAGGTAGTCCCATATCTTCCATAGATGGATTTCTTTTCTCAGGTTTCAGCAGTACACTTATCTGACCATTTGTTTCTATAATGCAGAATTGAACATCCTCAATGGCAAAAATTCCCTGCTGACGCAGAAGCACCGATAAATCCTCAGTTGTAAGCCTTAGCCTTCTCAGCATATTTTGTTTGAGTACGCCGTTTTCAATGATAATCTCAGGTCTGCCGCACAGAAGATTTCTTATGACAGGTATTTTCATCATCAGCACACTGAGGAAAATTTCACCGGAAATAAGAATCAGCACAGGGACAATTCCTGAGAGTAATGGTTGAGAAGTGTTCTGCATAGGTATGGATGCAATATCCGCAATTATCATTGTCACAACAAGTTCTGACGTCTGCATATCGCTCAGTTGTCGTTTGCCCATAATCCTTATTGCAAATATTACAAATATATACATCAACGCTGTACGAATAACTGAAATTACCATAACTTCACCCTGTGTTAATATTCCTTGGGGGAGATAGAATTATTCAGTATTTTTGTGATATTAGCGGTCTTTGAAGAAAGTATTCAAATTCTGCATATTTTTTGCATATAATTCGAAAAAACACTTTTAATTTCAGATGTTTTGAGTTATAATAAATAGCGTGTAAGTATATCTATAACAAGTAAAATGTTCTATAGTCAAATCAGTAACAAAGAGGTGTTTTTTATGAGTGCGCAGTTTTCTGTATCTCTTGCAAAAATTATCAAAGAAAGTCAGCTTGAAGCCTTCTATATGCCCTCAAATCCTGAGGAAATAGAAATTGTGTCAATGGATATTGACCGTCCTGGACTTGAACTTACAGGTTACCTTGACTTCTTTGACGGTAACCGTATCATCGTCTTTGGTAACACAGAGTTTGCCTACCTTGCACAGTTTGATGAGGAAAAGCAGTTTGAGGTTATTGATAAACTGTTTTCAATGCAGCCTCCTGCAATTATCATTGCAAGAAATATTGAGCCTTCTGATGCAATTGTCAAGTCTGCAGAAAAGAACGCTGTTCCCATTCTGCGTACTATTGAGACAACCTCATCAATCTCTGCTTCCCTTATAACATTTCTCAATGCTGAACTTGCTCCTCGTATTACACGCCATGGTGTACTTGTTGAGGTATACGGCGAAGGTGTGCTTCTTATCGGTGACAGCGGTGTAGGTAAGTCTGAGATTGCTATTGAACTTATCAAGCGCGGACATCGTCTTATTGCTGATGACGCTGTTGAAATCCGCCGTGTTTCCAACCGTACACTTGTTGGTGCTTCACCTGCAAACATCCGTCATTTTATCGAACTTCGCGGTATCGGTATTATCAACGCCCGCCGTATCTTCGGTATGGGTGCTGTAAAGCTTACCGAGAAAATCGATATGGTTGTCAATATGGAGCAGTGGGATACCGAGAAGGTTTACGACAGAATCGGTATGGACAATACATATACTGAGATTATGGGTATCCAGGTGCCTATTATGACAATCCCTGTTAAGCCCGGTCGTAACCTGGCTATTATTATCGAGGTTGCAGCTATGAACAACCGTCAGAAGAAGATGGGTTATAATGCTGCCCAGGAGCTTCTCCAGAGTCTTGGTATGGATGTAGGCGAAGAAACAATTCAGAATAAAAAAGTTGATACAGGATGGGATTTCTGATGAAAATCGTTGCAGACCTTCACACTCATACAATTACATCTGTTCACGCTTATGCAACTGCTCTTGAGATGATTACCGAGGCAGAGAGGATAGGACTCCACGCCTTTGCAATTACCGACCATGGTGAAAGTATGCACGGCACACCTCATCCTTACTACTTTATGAATCTTCACGCAATCCCCAGAGTAATGAAAGGTGTCAGAGTGCTTAAGGGTATCGAGGCAAATATTATTGACCGAAAAGGCAACTTAGACGCTGATGAATCAATTCTCAGTAATCTTGACTTCTGTATTGCCTCAATGCATATGCCTACTTTTCACGATGAGGTTAATGTTGATACCTGCACCGAGGCTTATCTGAATATTGCAGAGAATCCCCACATCAATATGATTGCTCACTCGGGTTCACCTTACTTCAAGTATGACTATGAAACAGTAATCAAGCGTTTTGCCGAAAAAGGCAAACTTATTGAGATAAACAATGCTTCAATCAAGCATAAGCCCGACTTTGTACCTAACTGTAAAGAAATTGCAAAACTATGCGTGAAGTACGGATGCAGAGTTGCGGTTGATACCGATGCCCATTTTATCACTCAACTGGGCAGAGCAGATGAAGCACTCTCAATGCTTGAGGAGATTGGTTTCCCCGAGGAACTTATCGTTAATTCCAGCGTTGAGAATTTTAATAGATATCTGAGTGAAATGAACATTCCCCTCGAATAACGGAGGCTTTATGATAAATCTTGAATTTGTATCTTCTGTGGAGGAATCAGGTGCAATCTGCACCCCCGATTCTCCTATGAAGACTCACACCACTTTCAAAATCGGCGGTCCTGCCGACTATCACATTCTCGTTCATAACATTAAAGAACTTGAATCTGTTCTCTCATTGTGTGATGAGTATGATGTAGACTATATGCTCCTTGGAAACGGCAGCAATCTCCTTGTTGATGATAAGGGACTTCGCAAAGCCGTAATCCGTCTTGGGGGAGATTTCAAGGAAGCGGTAGTTGACGAGAATATCGTTACCTGCGGTGCAGGTGCAACCCTTGCAAGGCTCTGTACTACCGCCCTTTCAAACTCTCTCTCAGGACTTGAATTTGCATTCGGTATTCCCGGTACAGTAGGCGGTGCTGTTTATATGAACGCAGGTGCCTATGGTGGCGAAATGAAGGATGTTGTTATTTCTGTTACTCATATGACACCCTCTGGTAAGATTGAAATTGTTCCTGCCTGTGACCTGGAGTTTTCTTACAGACACAGTATCTATTGCAAAAATAACTGCATTATCCTTTCAGCACAGTTTATGCTTACTCCCGATAAATCTGAGGATATCAAAGCCCGTATGGATGATTATATGAATCGCCGTGTTACCAAACAGCCTCTTGATTACCCCTCTGCAGGCAGTACCTTCAAGCGTCCCAAAGGTGCATTTGCAGGTGCTCTTATTGAACAGTGCGGACTCAAGGGTGCAAGTGTAGGCGGTGCTCAGATCAGCACAAAACACGCAGGATTTATCATCAATACAGGTGATGCAACCTGCCAGGATGTAATGAATCTTGTAAAATATGTTCAGGATGTAGTAAAAAAAGAAACAGGCTACACTCTTGAGAGAGAGATAATTTACCTTTCTTAATCCCTTTTTAGGAGTGATATTATGGAATTTTTAATTATTACAGGACTATCAGGCGCAGGTAAATCCCACGCTATGAGAGCTCTTGAAGATATAGGTTTTTACTGTGTGGATAATTTGCCGCCTGCGCTTCTTTCCACATTCTGGGATCTTTGTGAGAAAGCCAGCGATTCCCGTATGAAACGGGTTGCTGTGGTTGTTGATATCCGAACAGGTGAGGTTTTTGATGACCTTTTTGCAGAACTTAAGAAGTTCCATCACGATGGCAAAAAATATAAAATCCTCTTCCTTGATGCAAAAAGCGATGTTCTTCTTATCCGTTTCAAAGAGACAAGACGTAAACATCCCCTTGCAGAAAGCTTTGATGGTAGTACAACAGAACAGGCAGTTATTCTTGAAAAAGAACTTATGAAACCTTTAAAGGCAAGAGCTGACTACATTATCGATACCTCTTATATGGCTCTCAAGCAGCTTAAAGAGAGAGTTACCACAATGTTCTCAGACACTCCCGGTGAAGGATTTATCATAACTTGCCTTTCTTTCGGATTCAAGTATGGTATTCCTCTTGAGGCAGACCTTCTTTTTGATGTACGCTGTCTGCCCAATCCTTACTATGTAAAGGAACTTAAAGAACTCACAGGTCTTGATGAATCAGTCAGAGAGTATGTTCTCAAATTCCCTGAAACTCAGGAGTATGTAAAGAAACTCATTGACCTTCTTGATTATTCCGTTCCTCTTTACAGAGAAGAGGGTAAGAGCGAACTTGTCATTGCAGTAGGTTGCACAGGCGGTAAACATCGTAGTGTTACCCTTGCCAGACTTTTAAACAGCCATTTTATAGAGCTTGGTATCAAGTCAAATCTTCAGCACAGAGATATCTGGAAGGCTTAACTTTTTTAATTTTCAACAGGAGGCATTTTAACCGTGTCCTTTTCCCATGATGTAAAAAAAGAACTGTCAAAAAACGAATCTGCCTCTTATGCACAGAACTTCTCAGAGTGCTATGGTATGATGCTTTTCTCCCGACCTTTTTCCTCAAAGGAGATTAAACTCAAAACCGAATCTATCCATGTGGCAGAGCGGTATATAACCCTTGCAAATCTGCTTTTTACTCCTGTTATCGAGAAACAGTCAACCCTCAAAGCCACAAGGGAGTTTATCAATTTACATACAGTTTCACTCATCCTTCCCGATGAATGTGAGCGTATATATTCTGCTTTTGGTCATTCTGATAAAGATACAACCCTCAGAGTAAACCGAGGCAATATTGAGGATGATAACTGTCTGAGTGCTTTCTTGCGTGGTGCGTTTATGTCCTGTGGTTCAGTTAACGACCCCCAGAAAAACTACCACCTTGAGTTCTGCGCTTCATACAAGAATCTCTGCAACGATTTGTGTATGCTACTCTCAGAGATTGAAGAGTGCAACCTTACTCCCAAGACTATCCTCAGGGGCGGTTCCTATGTGGTTTATCTCAAGGATAGCGAACAGATTACCGATCTGCTTACTTATATGGGTGCAGGTGGCAGTGCAATGGATATTATGAACGCAAAAGCCTACAAGCAGATGCGTAATATTGCCAACCGCCGCACTAATTCCGAACTTGCAAATATCAATAAAACAGCCTCTGCTGCTGCAAAGCAGCTTTCCGCTATCGATAAGATTGAGTCAACAGTAGGACTCACATCTCTTCCCGCACAGCTTTATGAGATAGCAATTCTCCGCCGGGAAAATCCCGAACTTTCTCTTCGTGATTTAGGTCAGCTTTTAGAGCCGCCAATCAGCCGTAGCGGAGTTAATCACCGACTTATGAAGATTATGGAAATCGCCGGTGAAACCGATTAACGGTTAAAATACCCATTTACATAAAGACAGGAATGATTCTATGAGCAACGAAGTTACACTTGAAAGCTTAAAGGATATGGACTACGAAACAGCCGTAACCGAGCTTAATTCACTTATATCTATTCTTGAGCGTAACGAGGGAACCTTCGATGAACTTATCGAAGTGTATAAAAAAGCCTTTGTTTATTACACATACTGCACAGAGTATCTGCATACTGCCGCAGATAAAATCAAGGACCTTAATGTCCGTATGGCAGAACTTCTTTCAAAAGGGGAGGAGCAGTAATATGGATTTTCAGCAGATGATTGAAACCGCACTTAAGAATTATCTTGATAAAAAACCTGAACTCTATGGAGTTTTGTGGGATTCAATGAGATATTCTGTAGGTGCAGGCGGAAAGCGTGTTCGTCCTATGCTTACTCTTGAATTCTGCAAACTCTGTGGGGCAGATGTGGAGGTTGCAGTTCCCTTTGCTTGTGCAGTGGAAATGATTCATACATACTCCCTTATTCACGATGACCTGCCCTGTATGGATGATGACGATATGCGCCGGGGTAAGCCTTCAAATCATATCGAGTTTGGTGAGGATACAGCACTTCTTGCGGGCGATGCTCTCCAGAGCCTTGCCTTTGAAATTATGCTTTCACCTGATACCCTTGCAGTATGCCCTGCTGACAGAGCGGCTAAATGTGCTTTCACATTGGCTAACCTCTGTGGTGCCTCAGGTATGGTAGGGGGACAGGTAATCGATTTACAGTATGAAGATAAAAATGCAGATGAGCATATTATCACTCAGATGCATCTTCTCAAAACAGGTGCTCTTATAAAATCCGCCTGCCTTATGGGATGTATTGCAGCAGGTGAGCTTGATGAGAAAAAACTTTCAGCCGCCTCAGAATATGCCGATTGTATCGGACTTGCTTTCCAGCTTGTTGACGATGTGCTTGATGTAACATCTACAAGCGAGGAACTGGGCAAACCTGTCAACTCAGACACAGATAATAACAAATCAACTCTTGTTTCTCTCTTCGGTATTGAGGAATGTATGGCGCGAGCACAGGCTCTCACTGACAAAGCAATCTCTGCGCTCTCTGCCTTTGATGGTGATACCACATTCCTTCGGGAGTTTGCTCTTAAACTTGTAAAGAGAAGCAATTAATTTAACTAATCTTTGCCTTTTGTATATTGGCAAAGTCCCCTGAAAAGAGGGTTCAGAAATGGATAACAATAAATTTGAATTACTTGAAAAAATTAAATCCCCGCAAGACCTGAAAAAACTCAGCGTAGATGAACTTCCATCTCTTTGTGAGGAAATCCGCCGCAAACTTATACTCACAGTATCCGAAAACGGCGGTCACCTGGCACCTAACCTTGGCGTAGTTGAACTTACAGTTGCAATGCACTATGTTTTCGACTGCCCTGAGGACTCTATTGTGTGGGATGTGGGCCATCAGTGCTACACCCATAAGATGCTTACAGGCAGATATGATAAGATTTCCTCAATCCGCCGTACAGGCGGACTCTCAGGTTTTCCAAGAAGATACGAGAGTGAGTATGATGTTTTTGGTGCAGGCCACAGCAGTACATCTATCTCTGCTGCTTTGGGCATTGCCAAGGCAAAACAGCTCAAAGGTGATGACAGCCACACTGTTGCCTTTATCGGTGACGGCTCATTTACAGGTGGTCTTGCCTTTGAGGGTATGAATAACGCAGGAAGACTCAGGCGTAACTTCATAGTAATTCTCAACGATAACAAAATGTCAATCTCCAAGAATGTTGGCGCTATGTCCCGTCATCTTACCTCTATCCGAGTAAGTAACTGGTATCTTAACGCAAAAGTAAAACTTGAGAGATTCTTCAATAAAATCCCCCTTGTGGGCAAACCTTTTGTAAACTTCCTGACTACGATCAAAAACTGGTTCAAAAAGAAAGTTTACAAGACAAATATGTTTGAAAACTTCGGTTTTCACTATTACGGCCCTGTTGACGGACACAACCTTGAAAGCCTCATAAGTGTTCTCAAAGCCGCAAAGACTGTTAATCGTCCTGTGCTTATTCACGCAGTTACAACTAAAGGCAAGGGCTACCAGTTCGCTGAGAATGACCCCAAGAGTTTCCATGGTATCGGCAGATTTGATATTGATACAGGTGAGCCTCTATCTCATTCCGATTCCTACAGTAATTGCTTTGGTGAGACTCTCTGTTCTCTTGCAGAAAAGGACGAGAAAATTTGTGCTATTACTGCGGCTATGACCACAGGTACAGGACTTTCTGATTTTGCAGAACGCTTCAAAGACAGGTTTTTCGATGTTGGTATTGCCGAGGAACACGCAGTAACCTTCGGTTCAGGTCTTGCTTGTCAGGGTATGACTCCTGTTTTTGCTGTGTATTCCAGCTTCCTGCAGAGAGCCTATGACCAGCTTGTTCACGATGCAGCAGCACAGAAACTCCATCTTGTTCTGGGTGTTGACCGAGCAGGTATAGTAGGTGAGGACGGCGAAACCCACCAGGGTGTTTTTGATGTTTCCATCCTCAATACAATTCCATCAACAACTATTTACTCACCCTGCTATTTTGATGATTTAAAAGCCTGTATCAACCAGGCTGTCAATAAAGAATCTGCCCTTACAGCAGTTCGTTATCCCCGAGGCTCAGAGCCTTATCGTCCCGATGATTTCACTCATAACGGTATCAACTTCAGTGTCTACGGTAACCCCAACGCATCCCGCCTTATTGTTACTTACGGCAGACTTTTTTCACAGGCTTGTAAGGCTAAGGAGATGCTCTCAAATGTAGGCAAAGAGACCTGTATCCTCAAACTCTGCCGCATTAAACCCATCGATCCCGAAGCAATCCGCTTTGCTGCCTGTTTCAAGAAAGTCCATTTCTTTGAAGAAGGTATGCGTTCAGGCGGTGTAGCAGAAACCTTTGAGTCCGAACTTTATAAAGAAAGATTTGAGGGTATATTTAGCATTACCGCTATCGAGGATATGTTCATCCCTCATTCCAAGGACACAGAAGCACTCCACGCTTTGAAACTTGACGCAGAGGGTATGTTTGATATCCTGAGAAAATAAACGGAGTAGTATATGAAAAAAAGACTTGATATTCTTGTATATGAAAAAGGTCTTGCCGAAAGCCGTGAAAAGGCAAAAGCTGTTATTATGGCAGGACTTGTATATGTTAATAATCAGAAAGCCGATAAATGCGGTTCAACCTATGAGGAGGACTGTAACCTTGAGGTGCGCGGTCCCGCCCTTAAGTATGTCAGCCGCGGCGGACTTAAACTGGAAAAAGCCGTATCCTCCTTCTCTCTGGATTTAGAGGGAGTGGTCGCAATGGATATCGGTGCCTCTACAGGCGGCTTCACAGATTGTATGCTTCAGAACGGAGCAAAAAAGGTTTATTCCATCGATGTGGGCTACGGACAACTTGCCTGGAAATTGAGAAACGACGAGAGAGTTGTCAATATGGAGCGTACCAATTTCCGCAAGGTAACTCCCGATATGATTGAGGATAAAATCGACTTTTTCTCTGTTGATGTTTCCTTTATTTCTCTCAAACTTATTCTGCCTGTTGTCCGTCCTCTGCTTTCATCAGAGGGACAGGGCGTGTGCCTTATAAAGCCTCAGTTTGAAGCAGGCAGAGGTAAAGTAGGCAAAAAGGGTGTTGTCCGTGATAAGTCCGTACATACTGAGGTTATTGCCTCAATCCGCGACTTTTGTCTTGAATGCGGTTTCGATGTTTTAGGTCTTGATTTTTCACCTGTAAAAGGTCCCGAGGGTAATATAGAGTATCTTATTCACATCCGCACAAGCAACGAACCCACACTTTATACCGATATAACTCCCGAAGAACTTTCCGATGCATCTCACAAAGAACTTGATAAGGAGTGATAATGTGAAAATCGCATTGATTCCTAATGCTGATAAACCCCGTGCAATCCTCTGTGCAGAACAGATTGCAACTCTCCTTGCTGACAATGGGGCAACTATCCTGCTTCATTCTGATTTGAAAGGCACAATCAATATGCCTTGTGCTGAATTCTGTTCATCCTATGAGGAATTGTTTTCCTGTTGCGATTGTGCAGTTACAGTAGGCGGTGACGGTACAATTATTCATAGTGCAAGATATTGTGCAATTTACGAGAAACCTGTAATCGGTGTAAACTTAGGCACTCTGGGCTATGTTGCTGAGCTTGAGCCTTCCGAGATTTCATCACTTACAAGACTACTTAATGGTGACTATACAGTTGCACAGCGAATGCTCCTTGACGTTTCCGTTATCCGTGAGGACGGCACAAGGACATCCTATCTTGCTGTCAATGATGCAGTTATCTCCAGGGGTTCACTCTCTTGTATCATCGACCTTGATGTATATGTAGAGGGGGAGAAGATAAGCACCTATCGTGCTGACGGACTCCTCTTTTCAACTCCCACAGGCTCCACCGCCTACGCTCTTTCTGCAGGCGGTCCTGTAATCGATCCTCACTTAAGTCTTATTGAACTGACTCCTGTCTGTCCGCATTCACTGACGGCAAGAACAGTTATTTTCTCCGATGATACTGTTTTATCTGTCAAGTGCAACTCGCCTCAGACCTCATATCTCACAGTAGACGGTCAGGTGTCCGTTGAACTTTCATCAACAGACACAGTTTGCATCAGCAAATCACAACATAAACTCAGAACAGTAATTTTGAAAGATAAGAATTTCTATAAAACCGCAGGTGAGAAACTGTAAGTCGTATATTAAAAAGAAGGTGACTGAAAATGAAACTTAACAGACACGCAAAAATTCTGGAACTCATCAAGACTTTTCCCATTACTACTCAGGAGGAACTCCTGCAGAAACTCAAAGAAGAAGGCTACTCTGTAACCCAGTCTACTGTATCAAGAGATATCAAGACTCTCCGTCTGCAGAAGACTCATTCTATTGACGGCAAGTACAGATATTCTGCACCCACGGGTATCCAGCCTGATGTGAAGAATGGCTTTTCAGGCATTCTTTCAGGTTCCATTGTGTCAGTAGAAACTGCTCAGAATATTGTAGTAGTAAAAACATTCAGCGGTATGGCTTCCGCTGCCTGTGCCGCAATTGATACAATGAATCTGCCTTCTGTTGTAGGTTCACTTGCAGGTGATGATACAATCTTCATTGCCTGTACAGATAACTCATCTGCAAACAGTCTCCTGGATACTCTCAATAACTATGTTGTATAATACATAACCCCGTATTTTAAGCACAAATCAGGTATTTTTATGTTAACAGAACTTTATATTGAAAATATAGCAGTAATCGAAAAAACAAATATAGAATTCACAAAAGGTCTCAATGTGCTTACAGGTGAAACAGGCGCAGGTAAGAGTATCGTTATCGATGCTATCTCTGCTGTGCTTGGCAGACGTACATCCCGCGAACTTGTCCGTACAGGTGCCGATTCATCCTATGTAAGTGCTGCTTTTACAGATGTAGGTGATGCTGTACTCAGTACACTTGAGGAACTTGGCTACAGCCTTGAGGACGGAAAACTTCTCATTGAGCGTGAATTTACTCTGTCAGGTAAGAATAACTGTCGTGTCAATGGCAGACCTGCCGCCCTTTCTGCACTAAAGGAAATCGGCAGATACCTTATCAATATTCATGGTCAGCACGAAAGTTACGAACTTATGTCTCCTGATCTGCACATCGGCTACATTGATTCTTTGGGTAATCTGTCTTCTGACCTGGAAGTGTACAGACAGGAGTATGCAAGATATAAGGACCTGTGCCGTATTCTCAATCAGAAAGAATCCGATGACAGAGACCGTGCCCGCCGTGCAGATTTGCTGTCCTTCCAGATTAACGAGCTTGAAGAAGCTCAGTTGCAGATTGGTGAGCAGGATGCTCTTATGGAAGAGCGTTCAATCCTTGCAAATGCCAATAAACTGAGAGAGTACCTCTCCAATGCATCCTACCTTCTGGGTGGAGACGGGGGAGAATTCCCGGGTGTGCTTTCAACCCTCTCTGACGTAACTGATGAGGTTGACAGTGCCGCTGCTTTAGTGTCAGGTCTTTCCTCTGTTTCCGAGAGAGTACGAAGCGTCTATTTTGAACTTCAGGATTTAGCCTCAGATATCAGCCGTGCAGGTGATGATATCGAGGATGACCCTTATCGTCTGGAACAGATTGAAGAGCGTCTTGACCTTATTAACCGCTTATCAAGAAAATACGGAGATACAGAAGAAGCAATGCTTTTGTATCTTGATAGTATAAAGAAAGAATACGATGCTATCTGCCGTTTTGAAGAGGACAGGGATAAACTTATCATAGAACAACAGAAGTCTTTTGCCCGATGCAATACTCTTGCCTGTGCTATTTCTGAAAAACGCAGACTGGTATCAGAAGATTTCTGCAGACAAGTTACTGAGCAGATGCGTAAACTTGATATGCCAAGTGCCAGAGTAGAGGTGTCTCAGATTACCTGCTCTCTGTGCGATAACGGCATAGACCAGATCGAATTCCTTGTTTCTACCAATGCGGGTGAGCCACCCAAACCTGTTGCAAAGGTTGCCTCAGGCGGTGAACTTTCCCGTATGATGCTTGCAATCAAAACTGTGCTTTCTCACTCTGACCCCACAGATACCCTCATCTTTGACGAGGTTGATACAGGCATCTCAGGCTCAGCCGCACAGCGTGTGGGCGATGCCCTTAAGGTAGTAAGCGAGAGTACCCAGTCATTGTGCGTAACCCATCTGCCTCAGATTGCCGCCCTTGCTGATTCTCACTTCCTTATCAGTAAGCAGGAGAAAGACGGCAGAACATATACAAATGTTAAACCCCTTAATTACAAAGGAAGAGTTGATGAACTTGCCCGTATTATCGGTGGAGTTCAGATTGGTGATGCTGCATATCAGTATGTCCGCGAACTTTTAAGCGGTAATCCTGCAGCAGTATCAGATTGATTTTTCTTAATAATTATCATATATTCCGGAGTATACTATGAGAAAATGGATTGTAGAAAAATTTAATAAGGATGAGGCTCTGAGACTCAGCGAGTGTATGGATATTCCTATGCTTCTCTGTGTGCTTCTTTGCATCCGCGGATTCACCGATGAGGATAAAATAACCGAGTTCCTCAGCGATGATCCCGTTTTCCACGATCCTTTCCTCATAAAGGATATGGACAAAGCAGTAGACCGCATCCGCACAGCCATTGATAATATGGAGAAAATCTGTGTCTATGGTGACTACGATGCAGATGGGGTTACAGCCACAGCCCTGCTGTACTCCTATCTTGATTCTGTCGGTGCGGATGTAATATACTATATCCCCTCAAGAGCAGAAGAAGGTTATGGAATGAATACCGAGGCAATCACCCAGCTTTTTGCCCAGGGTGTACGGCTTATTGTAACAGTTGATAACGGTATCTCTGCGGCACAGGAAATTGCATATGCAAAGTCTCTTGGAGTAGATACAGTTGTTACCGACCACCACACAGTACCCGATGTTATTCCCGATGCTGTGGCAGTTGTTGACTTGCACCAGTCTGATTGTCCCAGCACTTTTAAGGAACTTTCAGGTGTAGGTGTTGCCCTTAAACTTGTAATGGCTCTTGAAGATGGATATTCCGAGATTGAGGATATTCTTGAAAATTTCGCGGATTTGGCGGCTCTGGGTACAATCGGTGATGTTGTAAGTCTTACTGATGAAAACCGGGCAATAGTCAAAGCGGGTATAAATGCTTTGCAGAATACAGACAGAATCGGAATCCGTGCTTTGCTTACAAGTGCAGGATACGAGGATAAACCTCTCACAGCAAGTACCCTTGCATATACTGTTGTTCCCAGAATCAACGCCGTTGGCAGACTGGGACTTTCCACACGCTCAGTTGAACTTCTTTTAACAGATGACGAGGAAATGGCTGCAAATCTTTCCGAGGAGCTTTCTGAGGATAACCGCACCCGTCAGCAGATAGAAAAAGATATTCTTCTGGAAATTGACGAAAGAATCAAAAACGACCCTGCACTTACAATGCAGAGTATAATTATTATTGACGGTGATAACTGGCATCAGGGAGTTATCGGTATTGTTGCAGCTCGTGTCAAAAGTGCCTTTGGTAAACCCTGTATCGTTATTTCCCGAGAGGGTGACTCAGCCAGAGCGTCAGGCAGGTCTGTTGAGGGATTCTCTCTTTCTGATGCGATTACCCATTGCAGCGATTTACTTGAGCATTTTGGCGGACATCCAATGGCAGTGGGTTTCTCTCTCAGTTGTGATAATATTGAGAAGTTCAAAGAAAAACTCTATGCATATACCGACAGTTTAGAGGATATGCCACTCCCTGAACTCCGTCTTGATTGTAAACTAAACCCCACCTTGTTGGATTTATCACTTGTTGACAGCATCTCTGCACTTGAACCTTTCGGTGCAGGTAATCCGTCTCCTTTGTTCGGTCTTTACAATATGCGTATTGACGATATCAAGGAACTCTCAGGTGGTAAGCACCGCAAACTCACAGTATCCCGTGACGGTGCCCGTATTACAGCAATGTGTTTCTCTGTAGATGCAACAGGTTTTTCTTATAAAACTGGTGATGTTGTCGACCTTGCAGTTGCTCTTGATAAGAACTTTTACGCAGGCAATGTGTATTTGTCAGTGATTGTCAGGGATATGAAACTCAGTTCAACCGACAACGAAGCACAACTTAAATCCGAGCGTATATACGAACGCTTCTGTACAGGCAGAAGTATAAGTGCAGAAGATGCCCGTTCCATTATGCCGGATAGAGATGATTTCTCCAGAGTATACCGATTCTTAAGAGGTAAGAACGGCTACAATGGGGCAGTAGATATGCTTTCTGTCAGTCTTGAGATCCCCTTGGGTAAACTTCGCACAGTACTTACAGCAATGTGTGAGTTAAGACTTATAGAAATGCAGGAAGGTATGTCAAAAGCAGAAATTACCCTGTGTCAGGTTGAGGGCAAGGTGTCCCTTGACTCGGCACCTATTATCCAGGAACTTACGGAGGTGTGCAGATGAGTACATCAGATAACACTAATAACACCAACAATATGACTAATGACAATGTACCTGTGAGTTTACCACAGAGCAATAACTGTGAAGAAATGGAGCATTATCACGACTACGGCGATTTAAAGGACCTTATCCGCTCCTCAGGTCTTAAGTTCGATATGTCCCGTATCGATAACGCCTACCAGTATGCCTATGAGGCACACAAGGACCAGCGCAGGGTTTCAGGTCTTCCTTATATACTCCATCCTGTTTCCGTTGCCTATATCCTTGTAGGACTTGGTATGGATACAGATTCTATCATTGCAGCTCTTCTTCACGATGTAGTAGAAGATACCGAGATTACTCTGGAAGAAGTATCATCAAAGTTTGGTTCTGATATCGCCCTGCTTATTGATGGCCTTACAAAACTTGCAAAAATCAAGTACAGTAACAGAGAAGAACAGCAGGCAGAAAACCTGAGAAAAATGCTCATCGCTATGAGTAACGATATCCGCGTTATCATCATCAAACTTGCTGACCGTCTCCACAATATGCGTACTATCGATTGTATGCGTGAGCAGAAGCGCCGTGATATTGCCCTTGAAACTATGGAGGTATATGCTCCCATTGCTCACAGACTGGGTATTACTGCAGTTAAAGAGGAGATGGAGGACCTTTCTCTCCGTTATCTTGATCCTGTTGGCTATGCAGAGATTGAAGCAGAACTCAATAAAACAGCAAAGGACCGTGAATCCTTTATTGCTGACCTTAAAGAGGAAATCCTTGAGCGCAGCCGCGATGCTATCGAGGATATCTATATCAGCGGACGTGTCAAGAGCATTCACAGCATCTACCGCAAGACTTTTATGAAGGGCAAGACCATAGAAGAAATCTATGATATCTTTGCAGTTCGTGTAATTGTCAACACAGTTACCGATTGTTACAATGTGCTTGGTATTATCCACGATATCTACAAGCCCATTCCTAACCGATTCAAGGACTATATCTCCACTCCCAAACCCAATATGTATCAGTCGCTCCATACTACAGTTATGAGCCACAGAGGTATTCCTTTTGAGGTTCAGATCCGTACATGGGATATGCATCATACTGCCGAGTATGGTATTGCCGCACACTGGAAGTATAAGGCTGGTGTTGGTTCCAAGGACGGAGATACACTTGATGACCACCTTACCTGGGTACGCAAAATTCTCGAAACCCAGAAGGATTCTGTTGATGCCACAGACCTTGTCAGCACAATCAAAACCGACCTTAACCCCAACGAGGTATTCGTATTTACCCCCAAGGGCGATGTTATCAATCTGCCTGCAGGCTCCACAGTTATCGACCTTGCTTATGCAATTCACTCTGCTGTAGGTAACAGTATGGTGGGTGCAAAGGTAGACCGCCGTATCGTTCCTATTGACAGACCTCTAAAAACAGGTGAAATCGTAGAGATTATCACTCAGAAAGAGGCACAGGGCCCCAAGCGTGACTGGCTGAAGATTGTCCGTACATCCGAGGCAAGAAGTAAAATCCGCTCCTGGTTCAAAAAAGAACGCAGAGAAGAAAATATTGCCGAGGGTAAGGCAGAGTTTGAAAGAGAACTGAAGAAAAACGGCATTGTTATCCCTGAGAATGAACTTGAAGGGTTCCTCCAGCAGGTTAACCTTAAAATTCAGGTTAACAGCCTTGACGATTTCTATGCAGCAATCGGCTATGGGGGTATCCAACTCTGGAAGATTATGCCCAGGCTCCGCGACCTGTATCAGAAACTATATGTTAAGCCCAACGCAGAGTTTACACCTCCCAAAACTACAGAGCATCCTGCCCGAAAGAAGGTTGGTTCAGGTGTTATCGTAGAGGGTATGGACGATGTTCTTATCAAGTTCTCCCGTTGTTGTAATCCTGTTCCCGGTGATGAGATTATCGGTTTCATTACCCGCGGTTATGGCGTTTCCATTCACAATTGCAACTGTAAGAATGTGCCTCAGGATATATCCAAGACAGAAGAGCCTGATCGTTGGGTTAACGCTCATTGGGAAAATTCTGTACGCGAGGTATTCCAGACCAGTCTTGAAATTATCGGTGTGGACCGTACAGGTTTCCTTGCGGATG
>SVPX01000099.1 GCA_015065665.1 Oscillospiraceae bacterium
AGAAGATTTCAGGGGTTTCGTTGTCGTATTCTCTGTATCTTATGTACCATGTGCCGTTTTCAAAGGTAAAGTCACCTGCTGTTGTAAGTTTGATTGTTTCTTTTTCTCCGTCAATAATCTGTGTGCCTGTGACGGTAATAAGGTAGTTTTCTTTCATATTCATTCACTTTCAGTATTGTTCTATATCGATCTGTGTAACCTGACTTCTCACATCAAGGCCAAGGAACATACTTGCCATAGATTCAAAGTTGTGGGGAGTATCGCTGACGAAGAATTTATACTCACCCTGTTCTTTGTTTTCTGTCTTAAGATTATTCTCCTCAAGGAGTTTTGCTGTATACAGAGCGGTAGCCTTGCCTGAATCGATAAGGGTTACACCCTCGCCCATAGCCTTGCCGATAGCATCTGACAGCAGGGGATAGTGTGTGCAACCTAAGATAACTGTGTCAACATCCTCTTTCTTGAGAATATCGGTGTAGCGTTCAACTACGCTCTTAACAATTATATCTTCAGGGTTGGTGAATCCGTTTTCAACCAACGGCACAAATAAAGGGCAATCCTGCTCAAAAACCTGAAACTCAGGGTTAATCTCCAGAAGTTTCAGTTTATAACTGTGAGAGTTTATGGTAGCAGATGTGCCGATAACACCGATTCTGCCGTTCTTTGTAGCCTTGGCGGCGGCAAATGCTGTGGGATTTACAACGCCTGTGTAGGGAACAGGGGAGGTGTTGTACAGGTCGGTGGCAACAGAGCTGACAGTACCACAAGCGGCAATAATCATCTTGACATTATTCTCGAGTAGAAAATTAACATCCTGCTGAGCATACTTGATGATTGTATCCTTGCTTCGGCTGCCGTAAGGCACTCTGCCTGTGTCTCCAAAGTAAACAATGCTCTCACAGGGGAGCACATTCATCAGTTCTCTCACCGCAGAGAGACCGCCCAGTCCTGAGTCAAAAACACCGATTGCCTTGTTTTTTGCATCCATAGTTTCACCGCCTGTTCTTACTAACTTGTTATTTTAACATATTTATATGTAACTTGCAAGGGTTTTGAATATAGCATTATTATTGATAAATATATCATAATACCTTTGACAAACCGCGTTGTTGCCTGTATAATGTTATTTAAGTTTATACTGGATAATTATGTTTACTGCACAGGCAGTATGGAGGTATATTATGTTCGATATCAAAAAAGCATTTTCCATAATCACCGATAAGGTTGCGGCACCTTTGGCAGAACAGGGCTTCAAGCGTGAGAAGGTGGGTTCTTCCGAAAAGGAAATGGTAGCCCTCTTCACAGGTGAGGCTGTGGCATACTCTGTTGTTTACTATATCGAGAAGATGATTGTAGTGCTGAGAAGCTGCGCAATGACAGATGAAGGCCCCGACAATGAGTGGAAGACCATGGCAACATGGATGTTCAATCCTGAGACTGACGCTCAGAGAGAAGCAGAGAGTATTGGTAACGACTTTGCTGACACAGTATCTGCCGCTTCTGCAGTCAAAAGAGTTAAACAGGCAAAGAAAAAGAAGAACTCAGATGACGGTAGTGCAGACCCCCTCTTCCTTGCAAAGAGATTTGTAACTTATTTCCCTGAACTTAAGTCTGAGATTGCAGCTGAGCAGAATGGTTACGAGTCTTTCCGCGGTGTGCATTTTATGCGTACCTATGTTGTGCCCAGAGTTAATAATCTTCTTGCAACAGGCTCCAAGGGTGAGATAAGCAAAATGGGACAGATGATCAGCACCCAGTATGCAAACGGCGATATGGATACCCGCTCTATCATTACAATAGTTATTCTCAATTCAGTTGAGGATGCATATATTGAGAAGTTTAGCGCTGTACTTTCTGAGGAACTTCAGAAGTCATGGAAGTTTGCCCTTAAGATGAAGGGGAAGAAGGTTCGCCCCGAAAAGCCCAAGAAGAGCCTTGCCGCATATACAGCAGACAAACTCTGATAGTGGAATTGACATAAGGCAATACAACTGAAAATTATAAACAGACCTCTGTGAGAAATCACAGAGGTTTTCTTTATGCCGAAAGATAAAAGGGGAGGTTGCAGCAGAAGTATAAGAGGCAATTTGATTGTTGATAAAGCGGGAGGTTGCGGTGATAAAAATATAGGGTAAAAGGTGATTTGCAGAAATCGTCAACGCTACCGCGTGTTTGCTGTGAGTGGGCAGGTTTTTATGATTTTTGAAATGAGGCGAAAGGGGATTGCAGGAAGTTTGCATTTTTGGATGAAATTGAAGGATATAATGCTTATTTAGAAACAAAACACAAAAAATCTTCAAAAATCTTTCATAATTCTCTTGACAAATTGACTTTTGTTCTCTATAATATCAAGATGTACCATTATGGGGGGTAATACCCTCCGAGCAAAAAACAGGCAAAATCAAAAACGCTTACTTTATCACATCCTGCAAGGTTTGTCAAGAGGTTTTTTTGAAAGAACTTTTTGCAAATACCTTTGGAGACATCACCCCCAAAATACAGGGTGGGGACAAGCTGCAGTATGCAAATATTGTGGTTTGTGGGAAGTTTGTATTTTTGTTTTCCTGTTCTGTGAAAAAGGTCACAGCGTGCTTTGGCACAGTATTTTCAGAAGGAGAGATATGCCTATGGAGAATGTTAAGCGCGTAAAGCTTGGCGAAACCGAGAGATTGAGCTTCTCTAAAATCGAAGAAGTTATCGGAATGCCCAATCTCATCGAGGTTCAGAAGAAATCCTACCAGTGGTTTCTTGACGAAGGCCTCAGAGAGGTTTTCAAGGATGTATCAGGTATCACTGATTATTCCGGCAACCTTGTTCTTGATTTCATCGATTACAGCCTGGATGTGGAGAATCCCAACTACAGCGTAATCGAGTGTAAGGAGAGGGATGCAACCTATTCCGCAGCACTTCGCGTAACAGCCAGACTCCTCAACAAAGAAACCGGAGAAATCAAAGAGTCCAATGTGTTTATGGGTGAATTCCCCCTGATGACCGACAGCGGCACCTTTGTTATCAACGGCGCAGAAAGAGTTATCGTATCCCAGCTGGTTCGTAGCCCCGGTGTATACTACAAGATGGAGCACGACAAAACAGGTAAGGAGATGTTCTCTTCTACTGTTATTCCTAACCGCGGTGCATGGCTGGAGTATGAAAACGACGTTAATGACGTATTCTACGTTCGTATAGATAAAAACCGCAAGATTCCCGTTACTGTTCTTCTTCGTGCACTGGGTCTTGGCTCTAACTCCGATATCATCGAGGTGTTCGGTGAGGACGACAGAATCAAGGCTACTATCGAGAAGGATACTACCGACAGCGTAGAGACAGGTCTCCTTGAGGTTTACAGAA
>SVPX01000022.1 GCA_015065665.1 Oscillospiraceae bacterium
TATTAAGGAACAAAGAGTTAATTATTGAAAGAAATTGACAGGAAAGACGGATACATAAAATTTTCCATTTGAACAAAAGAAGTAACTGTTACAAACCTGATAAATTATCTTCTGCTACTAATCGTTACAGAAACGAACCGGTTAACATTTTGCCATAGACAATAGCGAAGTAACATAATCGATGTGTATCAAACTTCAGCAAAACATAAAAAAGCCGACAGGATATAAAAAATTTCTCCTTAAAAGCAAGGTAACCACAGAAAAAGCAAAAGTGCAGGTCTTAAAACCTGCACTTTCGCTTTAGGATAATAATGAAACAAGAATCTAACTCAGGGGAAATGATGAGTGATCCTATGTTACCGGAAATTGCTGAAACCATATATCAAAATATAATTTCTTTTTCTGCTCTGTATATTAGCACATATTACGGATAAAATAACATTTCTGGTAAAATATGACGTTTTTCTGGTAAAGAATGCATAAATAAGGGGTATCACACATAAAAAAACCGGATGTATAAAACATCCGGTTTTGTCTGCATTATTGCAAATACTCTGAGGGGTTAAATTACTTAACCTCAACCTCTGCGCCAGCCTCTTCGAGCTTAGCCTTGAGAGCCTCAGCATCATCCTTAGAGATACCCTCTTTGAGAGCCTTAGGAGCGTTGTCAACAACTTCCTTAGCCTCTTTAAGACCGAGACCTGTAGCCTCACGAACAGCCTTGATAACAGCAATCTTGTTTGCACCAGCGGACTTGAGAACTACATCGAACTCTGTCTTCTCTTCCTCTGCAGCAGCTGCTGTAGCGGGACCTGCAACTGCAACTGCAGCAGCAGCGGATACGCCGAACTCATCCTCAACAGCGTGTACGAGCTCTGCAAGCTCGAGAACTGTGAGGCCCTTAAGTGTTTCAATGATAGAAGTAATCTTCTCTGACATTGTAGTAACCTCCAATAATAAATAGTTATTTTTAAAATTAATTTGTTAGCAGATTATTCTGCTGCTTCTGTTGCAGGAGCTTCCTCAGCGGGAGCCTCTGCTGTTTCTGCGGGAGCTGTGTCCTCAGCAGGAGCGCATGCTTCTACGCCGCCCTTGTCAACAATAGCCTGTACGGCACGTGCGAAGCTTGCGATGGGTGCCTGGAATGCACCGAGAACGTTTGCAAGAAGAACTTCTCTTGTGGGAAGCTTGGACAGCTCAACGATTTTATCCATAGAGATAACCTCGCCATCCATATAGCCGCCTTTAACAGTGAAGCCTTTCTTGGACTTGTCTGCGAATCCGCAAAGGATTCTGGCTGCAGCAACATAGTCATCATCACTTGTAGCAATAGCAGTTGTACCTGCAAGATGCTGATCAAGATCGGAAAGACCTGTCTCTGCGAATGCTCTCTGAAGCAGTGTGTTCTTGATTACTGTGTAATTGATACCTGCTTCACGAAGATCTTTTCTGAGCTTTGTGTCGTCAGCAACGCTGATACCTTCGTAAGAAACAAGGAGACCTGTGCAGGAACCTTTGATTCTTTCAGTAAGTTCAGCAACGAGCTGCTGCTTCTGCTCTAAAATCTTAGCACTGGGCAATGTTTTCACCTCCGTTAAAATGATAACGCAGTTCATAAAAAAGGAAGCCTCTTCCATTTAAGGAAGAGGCGTTGATTACAATATGGGGATAACCCGTTGTAAATGCTTCTTCCTCGGCAGGCGGACAACGTCCATTATACGGCAGAGCCGAACCTGCTGTCTTTAGAACAGCGATTTATATATTTGAGCGGAAACCGCCAAATATCTGAAAAATAGAAATCCTGAACTAACTATTAATTAGCCGTTGTTTGTAGAAACTGCTGTGAACTTGTTGGGGTTGAGCTTAACGCTGGGGCCCATTGTGGAAGCAACAGCACAGGAACGGATGTACTGACCCTTTGCAGCAGCAGGCTTAGCCTTAACGATAGCCTCCATAAGAGTCTCCAGGTTCTGCTGGAGCTTCTCCTTGCCGAAGGATACCTTGCCGATGGGGCAGTGGATAATGTTTGTTTTGTCAAGACGGTACTCAATCTTACCAGCCTTAGCCTCCTGGATAGCCTTAGCGATATCAGTTGTAACTGTACCAGCCTTGGGGTTAGGCATAAGACCACGGGGACCGAGGATCTTACCGAGACGGCCAACCAGACCCATGCAGTCGGGAGTTGTGATAAGAACATCGAAGTCCATCCAGCCCTCAGACTGAATCTTCTGTGTCATATCCTCTGCACCAACAAAGTCTGCACCTGCCTCCTGAGCAAGTTTCTCATTGTCGCCCTTGCAGATAGCAAGAACACGAACGTTCTTACCAGTACCGTTGGGGAGAACGATAGCACCACGAACCTGCTGGTCAGCGTGACGGGAGTCAACGCCCAGCTTTACGTGAAGCTCTACTGTCTCGTCAAACTTTGCAGTAGAAGCCTTAACGCAAAGGTCAAGTGCCTCGTCTGTATCATATAATTTGCTTCTGTCGATAAGCTTTGCGCTATCAACATACTTCTTACCGTGTTTCATAAGAATATTTCCTCCATTGTTAGGTGGTTAAGCGGATTTTTCCTCCCACCCGGATAAATTAGCAAACGAATCAGTCTTCAACAACAACGCCCATGCTACGTGCTGTACCTGCGATCATGCTCATTGCAGCCTCAATGGATGCAGCATTCAGGTCGGGCATTTTTGTCTCAGCAATCTTTCTGATCTGCTCGCTGGAAATCTTTGCAACCTTGTTCTTGTTGGGAACGCCGGAAGCTGTCTCAATACCGCAAGCCTTCTTGATAAGTACCGCTGCAGGGGGAGTCTTTGTGATAAAGGAGAAAGATCTGTCTGCATAAACGGTGATTACGACAGGGATAAGCATACCGATGTCGTTCTTTGTGCGCTCGTTAAATTCCTTTGTGAACGCAACGATGTTAACGCCGTGCTGACCGAGAGCCGGTCCTACGGGGGGAGCCGGAGTAGCCTTTCCGGCAGGAATCTGAAGCTTGATAAAGCCGATTACCTTCTGAGCCATAGCTTGTTGCACCTCCAAAATTCGTGGTTGATTGCGGAGCACCTGAAGTAATATTATGCTCCTCCCACAAGGGATATTGCTAGTATCCCTCAGATAAACAGTATTTTACTGTTCATTCCGAAATTAATCATTAAGCGGTTCTGCCTGAGTAAGTTCAAGCTCAACCGGTGTCTCACGTCCGAGCATAGATACCAGAACGCGGACATAGTTTTTATCGACATCCAGTTCTTCAACGACACCAACGGAACCGTCAAGGGGACAATCGATAAGGCGAACATAATCGCCGACTTTGTAAGAAACCTCGATAACGCGGGTTTCCACACCCATCCTGTAAACCTCCTCTTTGCTAAGAGGAA
Organism: Oscillospiraceae bacterium; assembly: GCA_015065665.1. Classification (GTDB taxonomy): domain Bacteria; phylum Bacillota; class Clostridia; order Oscillospirales; family Acutalibacteraceae; genus Ruminococcoides. The sequence goes on from SVPX01000022.1 coordinate 3,384, forward strand.
CAGGTTCGGATGAGGGACCGACAAAGCCTGTACAACCGCGGATATTGCGGACTACATACCAGGTCTCGTCAGTATGAATCATCTTTACGAAAACATAGCCGGGGAAGAGCTTACGCTCAACCTCAACAACCTTACCCTTTGCCTTGTCACCAAGTTTTTTAATCTCAGCCTCTGTAGGGGGCTTGATCTCGGTAACAATCTCTGTGGGAACCTTAACCTCAAGAATCATATCCTGCAGGTTGCGGTTTTCAACAGTAGTCATAAGGTTGGATGCTACTTTATTCTCGTAGCCTGAATACGTGTGTACTACATACCATCTTGCCTCGCCCGACACAGCTAACTTCACCCTTTCAGAATTCTAAAAAGTTTAAGTAACGGTTCGGACAATCAGCCCTTGCTGACGTTCATTACAAGACCGAGCAGAGCATAAAGGCCCTGATCAAGTGCGTAAATAAGAACGCCTGCAACAAGAATAACAAGGAGCACTATACCGAAGTTCTTTGTAGTCTGAGAAACTGTAGGCCAAGTGATCTTCTTGAGTTCACCAAAGCACTCACGAAGATATTTGAACAGCTTCACAAAAACATTTGTCTTTTTCTTGTCAGCCATACTTTCCTCCGTGATTACTTTGTTTCCCTGTGCAGAGTATGCTTACGGCAGAATCTGCAGTACTTGTTCATTTCAAGTCTGTCGGGATCGTTCTTCTTGTTCTTCATTGTGTTGTAGTTACGCTGTTTGCACTCTGTGCATGCTAGAACAATTTTCACTCTCATTGTAACGGCACCTCCCGTGTTTTTTCGGAATATTCCAGCCTCCCTCAAAAAGGGCACAAAAAAATAACCCCTTTTCCGAGGTAGAATCATTGTATCACAAGATTTTCAAGTAGTCAATAGTTTTTTCAAATTTTGTATACCCCATAAAATCAAGGCTTTATGCCCCTTGGTGTATGTGCAGGATTCCCAATAAAACACATTTCATCCTCTGTATTTGCAAGGATTCTCCCCATGCTTGTTACAGATATGTTGCGTCTTACGGACTAAGGTTGTATAATTATACTATAATAATGTATATATTTCAAGTTCTGAGGTGTACATATGAATCACATTTATCCCGATTACTATAAAGACTTCCGATGTATTGCAGACAAATGCATACACAACTGCTGCATCGGGTGGGAAATTGACATTGACGAGGATACTGCTCTGATGTACAAAAACACAAAGGGTGACTTTGGCGACAGGCTGAGAGAAAACATCAATTTCTCTGGAGAAATCCCTTGTTTCACCCTGGCACAGGAGGAACGCTGTCCTTTTCTGAACAGCAAAAATCTCTGCGATATCATCACCACTATGGGTGAGGAATCCCTTTGTACTATCTGTAGTGAACATCCAAGATTCCACAACGAACTCCCCGGAAGAATCGAATCGGGACTTGGTATGTGTTGCGAAGAAGCCGCAAGGATAATTCTTACAAAGAAAGGTTACACCTTCTTAATTGGTGACACAGCAACCGATGACGAAATAATAAGGCTCCGTGATGTTCTTTTATCCATTGTTCAAAACAGAGAGATGAGTATTGAGGAGAGGGCTAAGGCGGTGCTTTTTGCCTGCAATGTTCAGTTGCCCCCATACAACTGGCAGGAGTGGGGAGATTTTTTACTCTCTCTGGAGCAACTTGACAGCAATTGGACTCAGCTTATCACCACTCTCAGGGATAATGGTGACAGCATTCAAACCGAGATGTGCCGCCTGAGTTTTGAGAATTTTATGGAGGACAATCAGAGCGAATACGAAAAACTCTTGCATTACCTTATATACAGGCATCTGGCAAATGCACCTGATATGGAAGAAGCAGGAGTAAGAGCCGCCTTTGCGGTTTTCTCCTACAAGCTCATTCACAGACTCCACACCCTCTTATGGCAAGAAAAAGGGGATCTAACCACAGAGGAAAGAATAGATGTGTGCAGAATGTTCTCGGCTGAGATTGAGTACTCAGACGAAAATCTATATAAAGTTTTTGATGAATTGTCATAAACATATTGCCACGATTTGTATTATACATTATAATATAGATAAGAATTCTTTTATAAAGGAGACAGATAATAATGAACTGGAATGAAATCTTCACAAACCTGCTGAAATTCGCAACTGAATTTCTCACATCCTGGGGCATCAAGCTCCTTGTAGCAATCCTTGTTCTTGTAGTGGGAATCAAGCTGGTAAAGGTATTTATCAAGTTTATCAAAACCTCCAAGAAACTTGACAAGCTTGACGACAGCCTCCGCTCTTTCCTCTCAAGTTTTTCAAGTATTGTTCTCTACTTTGTACTTATCATCACAGTAGCATCCATCCTTGGTGTACCTGCTACATCCTTCATCACAATCCTTGCTTCCTGCGGTGTTGCTGTAGGTCTTGCTCTGCAGGGCTCACTTGCAAACTTTGCAGGCGGAATTATGATTCTGCTGTTCAAGCCCTTCAAAGTTGGCGACTTCATTGAAGCATCCGGCGAATGCGGTACAGTTGTTGAGATTTCTGTTGTATACACAGTTATCCTCACAACAGACAATAAGCGTATCACTATCCCCAACGGCTCTCTGACAAACTCTGTTATCGAGAACTACTCCGCAGAGGAACTCCGCCGTGTGGATATGACCTTCTCTACAGGCTACGGCTGTGACATCGAAACAACAAAGAAGGTTATCCTTGATGTTATAGCTGCTCATCCCCTTGCACTCAAGGACCCTGAGCCCTTCGTAAGACTTTCTGCTCACGGCGAAAGCGCACTTACATACACAGTAAGAGTATGGTGCAAGAGTGAGAACTACTGGGATGTAAACTTTGACATCATCGAAGGTGTTAAGGAAGCATTCGACAAAAACGGCATCTCTATCCCCTATCCTCAGGTGGATGTTCACGTGTCAAAGGACTAAGAAACAAAAAACAAAAGGAGTGTTTAACCATGTCACAATTTTCAGATATTCTTCAGGAACTCGTAAATATGAGTTATGATGAGCTTTTAGGTATGGCTAAAGTTGCAGTAAATGAACTCCGCCCTGTATTAAGACCAATGGATAAAAAATGTGACGGACTGTTTTTGATTCTCTGTATCTTTTTCGCTGCCATAGGTGCAGACAACGAAGTCACTGCATTGGAGAAAAAATTTGTTATAGATGCTCTTGAGATAGACGAGGATCTCTTCAATGACCTTTACAGCCAATGCGATAAACGCGTTGAAGATCTGATTTTCGAGGTTACCAAGAAAATCTCCAGAAAACACCAGTCTAATCTTGTTACACTTGTTGCAGCAGTTACCGCTTGTGACGAAACCATCAATCGCGAAGAGGCAGAATACATCTCAAAATTGCTTCTTGATTAATCCCCAAAGCAAAACAAGTCAGAATACATCTTTCACAGAGGCACTCTCTACAAGGAGAGTGCCTCTCTTGTTTTTTCTACAGACTAAACTATCCAAACAAATCCATAAAAAAGCCGTGCATATATTGACTTTTTTTGTATAAGATGTTATACTGTTTCAGTCAGATAAATTGGCAAATAAAACACAAAGGGGTAATATAACATGTCATTCCAGGACACACTTCAGGACCTTGTAAACAAAGATTATGACGAGCTTCTCGGCTTTGCTAAAATCGCAATCGGTGAGCTTTATCCTGCTTGTAAAGCAGTAGACGAAGATAACGGCGGCGTTTTCATGATGACTTCCATCATTCTTTCTGCTATTGCTGCAGACGGCAAACTCACAGCTATCGAGAAGAAGTTCCTTATGGAGCTCCTTGACCTTGATGAGGACAAGCTCAACTCCTTCATCGGTATGTATGATGGTCGTATGGCAGAGCTTACAGACAAGTTTGCTGATGCTCTTACTGCAGAGATGAAGGCTCACGTTGTTATGCTGGTTGCTACAATCGCAGCTTGTGACGAGACTATCTCCCGCGAAGAGACAGCTTTCCTTGCAAAGATTCTTGAGTAATAATACATAACACAGTTATCGAGAAGGCTTCCCCACAAAGGAAGCCTTTTTGTCAAAGAAAACTTTTCTGATCGGATAACATCCACCGGATAGTGTTGTCTGTAAACAAAACGCCAAGGAGGATATGTATATGAAACTTAACGTAAAAAGAAAAATAATTTTAATTTCAATAGTTTCTCATCTGTTTGTTCTTGCTATGTTAGGAATTATTTTTTACGGCGAAAAAATCTTCAAAAACATCATCATCCCCATTTCTTTGGTAGTCCTTGTGGTCCAGACCGTTCTCTTTCTTATATGGTGGAGATGTCCTCATTGTAATAAACATTTGGGAAGATACATCAAAGATTTCAACTACTGTCCCTATTGCGGAAAAGAACTTGACGAACTTTACGACGACTAAAATAAAAAGGCTTACCGATTATCTCGGTAAGCCTTTTTATTTGCCTTCCTTGTGTAAAGGGAGGTGTTGAGCGTAAGCGAAACGGAGGGATTGTAATATATTGTTTTGTAACAATCCCCCAGTCTTTTTGCTTTGCAAAAATCCAGCCCCCTTTAGACAAGGGGGCTTTTTTTATCAGAATAATGTTGTTATCCAGTAAACCACACCATAAATTACACTTGCAAGGGTGCCATAAACGATGACAGGACCTGCAATAGAAAAAATCTTGGCACCTACACCAAGGATATATCCCTCGCTTTTGAACTCGATGGCAGGGGCGGCAACGGAGTTTGCAAAGCCTGTGATGGGAAGTAGTGTGCCTGCACCTGCGTGCTTTGCGATTTTGCCGTAAATATCAAGGGTTGTGAGAAGCACTCCCAGGAACACAAGGGTCACTGAGGTGAGGGTTTTTGCATCTTTCTCTGCAACTCCCAGATAAGTATACAGGTTTGTTAACCCCTGTCCCAACAAACAGATAAGACCGCCGATGAGGAAGGCTTTTATGCAATTCATAAAGACAGGGCTGTTGGGAGATTTTTCTTTTACAAGCTGAGAATACTCTTGTTTTTTCATCATATTTATCACCACACATATTTTTTCCGAAATTTCTTTGATTATGATAAAAATAACTGTTTTCTTTCTCGGAGTTTTGTTGTATAATGTAGAGTGAGAAATTTCGTAGGAATGGTATTATGAAAGAACATTATCTTGATAACAGCGCAACCACACAGGTTTCAGAGGCAGCCGCTCAGAAAGCCTTTGAACTTATGCGGACAAAGTTTGCTAACCCCTCCTCTCTGCACTCAATGGGTTTTGAGGCTTCAAAGGAGCTGGAAAGCGCAAGAGAAATTACAGCAAAGGCTATTGGGGCAGATGTATCTGAGGTTTACTTTACATCAGGCGGCACAGAGGCTAACAACTTGGCAATTCAGGGTGCGGCAGACGCTTACAGACGCACAGGCAACAAAATTATCACCTCTGCATTTGAACATAGCAGCATACACGAAACTATGCTCTATCTTCAGAAACAGGGTTTTGAGGTTATATTCATACAGCCCGACAGCACAGGCTGTATAAGTGCAAAGGATGTTATTGATGCTGTGGATGATAAAACCATACTGGTATCAATAATGCACACCAACAACGAGACAGGCGCAATAAATCCCATCCGCGAAATTGCAACAGGTGCAAAGCGGAAAAATCCCAAGGTGATTGTTCACACAGACTCAGTACAGGCATTCGGCAAAACTGAGATTAAAGTATCAAAACTCTTTGTGGACTTGCTTACAATTTCAAGCCACAAAATCCACGGTCCCAAGGGTGTTGGTGCTTTGTATATAAAAAAGGGTGTGCGTGTTCTCCCCCGCACATTTGGCGGAAAACAGGAGAAGAAAATCCGCCCCGGTACCGAGGCTCTGCCTCTTATCGGTGCATTCTCCGTTGCAATATCAGAACTTGATGTTCAGAAGAACACAGAGATTGCAAGAGAACTCAAAACATATCTTGCAGAAAAGTTATCCTCTATGGATGGGGTTACCATTATCTCACCTGAGAATTCAAGCCCCTTTATACTGAACTTCTCAGTAAGCGGTATCAGAAGCGAAACTATGCTTCACCACCTTGCCGCAAGGGGTGTTTATGTATCCAGCGGCAGTGCTTGTAGCAAAGGTGCAAAGAGCCATGTGCTATCCGCTCTGGGAATTGAAGATAACATTGCAGACAGCGCAATAAGAGTAAGTTTCTGCAAACACAACACAACTGATGACTGTGATGCTCTTATAGAGGGTATCAGAGAAGGAATAGAAAATTTAGCCAGAAGGTAAGGTTTAAAATATGAAAGAAATCGTACTAATCAAGCTGGGCGAAATCGCCCTTAAAGGTCTTAACAGATTCTCCTTTGAGGATGCTCTGAAAAAGAACATCAAAAGCACCCTCTACGGTCTGGGTTACTTCAAGGTTTCTATTGCCCAGTCCACAATCTATGTAACTCCCAAATCAGACGATATCGATATGGACGAAGTCTGCGACCGTATCTCCAGAGTTTTCGGCATTGTTTCTTTCTGCCGTGCCTGTGTGTGTGACAAGGATATGGAGGATATATTTGAGAAGGCTCCCGATTATCTTGAGGATGCACTCACCTTTGCAAAAACCTTCAAGGTTGAGGCAAAGCGTTCCGATAAAAAGTTCCCCCTCAAATCCCCCGAAATCTGCCGTGAGGTTGGCGGTCTTTTGCTTGAAAAATTCCCCCACCTGACTGTTGATGTTCACAACCCCGATGTTAAGGTTATTGTTGAGGTCCGGGACTTTGGTGCATACATCCACGCAGGTTCCCTCAAGGGTGCAGGTGGTATTCCTGTTGGCACAGGTGGTAACGCGGCAATTCTCATCAGCGGCGGTATCGACTCACCTGTTGCCGCATATATGATGGCAAAGAGAGGCGTAAGCCTCACTGCAATTCACTTTGCAAGTCCCCCTTACACAAGCGAGAGAGCCGAGGACAAGGTTCAGCGACTGCTGAAGAAAGTCTGCAGATACGCAGGTCCTATCACAATGGTTACAGTACCCTTCACAAAAATCCAGGAGAAAATCAAGGATGAATGCGAAGAGGAACTTTTCACTATTATTATGAGAAGAATGATGATGAAGATATCCTCCATCATCGCAGAAAAATACGATTGCTCCGCACTTATTACAGGTGAGAGTCTGGGACAGGTTGCAAGTCAGACTATCTCTGCAATCGCCTGTACTGACGATGCAGCAGATATGCCTGTGTTCAGACCTCTTATCGGTATGGACAAAGAGGAAATTGTGCAGATTTCCAGAAAGATTGACACCTTTGATATTTCAATCGAGCCTTTTGAGGACTGCTGTACAGTATTCACTCCCAAGCACCCCAGAACAAAACCTGTGCTTAGATTTGTTCGCTATGCAGAAGAGGATGCACACCTGTATGACCTTATAGACGAAGCAGTTGAAAATGTAAAAATCACCGAACTCAGACAATCAGACTAATCCCAACTTTATATTTGGAGGAATGTATATGAGAACTGAACTGTATTCTGTACGCACAAGTGCAGAAGAGATTTCCCTTCTCAATCAGAATCTTCGCAGGACCGTAAAAGCCCTTAACGATAAAGCTGCTGTCCGCGTACTGTATAAAACTGAGATTGACTACAATCCCAGAAAGATTAAAAATGAGATTATAGACAGCCTTTCTGCGGACAACCCACCTGAACTTTACATCTTTATAAACGCATTGGATTCTCAGGACGATTCGTCTTTCCGCTATCTTTTCTATCCCCTTATCAAGAGACTTGAAAAGGAGTTTCCTCAGTATGAAACAGACGAAGAAGGCAGAAAACTCTATCCCCACATTAAGGTATATACTCTGAGGGATTTGCCCGGTTCATATCCTGCTTACTGCTTTACCTTCAAGAATAAAAAGTTCATCGTTCTACCTGCAAGTACCCTTGTAGGCGGAAATCTTACAGATTATCTTTGCGATGCGGTAAACTGCGCAAGAGAGATTTTTGACAAAGCCTTCACCGAATGTCCCGATGGCTACATTCTCTCTGAGCAGAAGCCTGCAAAGAAAAACTTCCTCAGCACATTGTTTGCAAAGAAAAGTTCTGCAAAGGAAGAGCCTACAGAGGAAGAATCACAAGAAGAAACTATTCCTGCAGAAAGCGATGAGCCTGCAGAGGTAACTGCACAGGTAGAGTTTATCGAAACAGAAACTAAAGAACCTGAAGAAAAAGAAAACACAGAAGAAACCACTCCCGAGAATATTGACGAAGTTGTTATTCCTGCATCAAATGATAACACAGAGGTTTTACCTGTAGTTTCATCTGACGGAGAAGACGAGAATAAAACAGAAGAAACAAAAGAGGAAGAAGCCGAAGAAGATGATAAAGATAAAGTCAGCGGATTCAAAAAGTTCCTGTGCAACATCTTCCCTGTGAAGGGTGACAGCGCAAGAACAATTCTCTCAAAAATAGTTGTGCTTATCTTTTCCCTTGTATTCCTTGTTGGCGCATACCTTCTCCTTGACTTCTATGTTATCAAACCCTTTGTGAACAACTCTGATATGACAGAGATTCAGGAAATCTTCAACGAAACAAGTGAGGATGAAATCCCACTCTCCACAGATGCTGAGGGCAACTATGTTGCTACTCCCGATGAGTTACCCAAGAAGAACTGGGCAGGACTCAAAAAGATAAACAAAGAAATCGTTGGCTGGATTAAACTTGACAAGACAAAGATTAACTATCCTGTACTCTTCCACAAAGAAGACTCCCCCGAGTCCCAGTTCTATATCTACAGAAACTACAAGAAGAAATACTCTGACTTCGGCAGTATCTTTATGGATTACAGATGCACCGAAGGCGGAAACAGCAAGAATGTTATTCTTCACGGCCACAATATGGGCAGTGACGACTCTATGTTCGGCTCTCTGATTCAGTATGCACGTGCAGGCGGATGGGTGCAGGGTAACACCAAGTTCTACAAGAGTACCCCCATTGTAGAATTCGATACTCCCGAACTTGATGCAGACTGGATTGTGTTTGCAGTTATGAAGATTGATGTTTCCAACGAGAACAAGGCAATCTTCAACTATCTGCTGGGAGATTTTGCCTCTGATGCACAGTTTATGAACTTCGTTTACAATATCAAGGAGCGTTCCTATCTTGATGTGAGTGTACCCATCAATGCTGACGACAGGCTCCTCACCTTGTCTACCTGCTCCTACGAATCAGACAATATGCGCACAGTTGTAGTTGCAAGAATGGTCCGTGATGGTGAGGACACAAGCAAGTATGTAAAAACAGTCAAGAGCGTAACTCCCAAAAAAACCGTTACCTCCTCTTTCCTCTCTGAGTACAAAGAAGGCAACATCAAGTGGTATGACGGCAAAAAAGCACCTGAGGGCAACGAAAACCTTGAATTTATGGAGCAGGCTGAGATGTATACAGTTACCTTTGTAGATGCAAAGGGCAAGAAGATTGCATCACAGCAGGTGCTAAAGGGCAAGGACGCAACTGCTCCCACAGGTGACGCTCCCAGAAAAGCCGCAGACAAAACCTACTACTACAAATTCAAAGGCTGGTCACCTTCTTTCAAGAATGTTACAAAGGATTTGACCATCAAGCCTGTATTCACAAAACATCTGAGGCCAACCACTCCCCCTGTTACAGCAGAAAAAGACGACACTCCTGTAGTCAGACCTACACAGGCTGTTGTGGTTACAAATCCCCCCACAAAGCCTCCCACACAGGCACCGACACCGGCTCCCACACAGCCTCCTGCCACAACACAGGCACCGGTTCCTGAGACAACTCTGGCTCCCGACCCTGTTGAGGCACAGACACCCTAAAGAAAAGAAGTGAACAAAATGAAATGTGACCTTATATTTTACCTTGCCCGCAGAACAAGTTACTGCGAAAAAGCCCTGAAAAAGCAACTGGAGGAACTTTCTCTGGGGCTTAATCAGGTTACTGCTTCCACAACTCCTGTTATGTTGGGAGAAAAGCTCATAGAATCTCTGAACAGATGCAACCTTGTGTTCATCATCGGCGGTCTGGGATTTACAGGTAAAAACGGTCTTTCTGATGTGCTGTCTATGGCTCTGTCTGCCACAAAGGTTACAAGCAGTGATATCCGCAAACTAAAGAATAATGTGGGCAAACAGTACGGATATCTTATCCGCTGCGGTAAGCAGATGATAGTTGCCCTGCCTGACAAGCCCGAGGAACTTTCTGAGATGTTCTCTCCTGCCCTTGTAAAGTGCATCAAGGATACATACTCGATTCAGTAAAACTAAATCAAAGCAAAAGAAAACCACCCGAAAACATTAAAAGTCTTTCGGGTGGTATTTTTGTTATTTATGATAATATTTTCAACGACAGGGCAAGGTGAGCTTAATTACTCTTAACGATGTAATCAATAACTTCTTTTCTGTCAATTCCCAGAGGAAATGCAAAGGCTTCGCTGACAATCTTCTTTGCGGTGTTAAGTACGCGTTCATCGTGAGCAAAGAACTTTGTTTTTGTAAGCAGTGCCTCCTGCTTTTTATCCATAAGAAGAATCATCATTGACAGGATGTCCTCAAGGCTTCCCTTTGCAACTATCTCGTCAGCCTGTGCAAAACGCTCTCCGTTAACACTTATCCACTCCATGGGATTATCCTTTGCGGTGCGGATAATATCTTCCACACCCTGTGCTGTGAGAATTTCCTCCATCTGTGACACAAGGGAGGGTTTATCTGCAGGGACATAAACTGTTGCGTTCTTATCATATACTGACCTGAGTATGTAGTAGTTCATTGTGTCCCCTGCTACCTTTTCTGTGCGGATTTCTGCCAACTCATAAACTCCGCGTTTTTTGTATACAACATAATCTCCTGTATTCCACTTAAACTCTGCTGTATTCAATGTTTTTGTCCACCTTTCCTGTGGGTAGTTATTCTGCTTATATTATACTATTTTCAGGATGTTTTTTCAAAGGTTAACTTCCACAAAAATCCATCAACAACATACAGGTTATTTGCTGACAAACTACAGAAAAAACAAAAGATAAAATAGGACTTTATTTTAATAAAATACTGTGATATTATAAAAGTATAATGGGTAAAAGGCGGATTTTTGTCTGGCACCCTGCAAAATCACTATGTTTATCAATCCAGTTACGCAAACGGAGGTTCACCTATGATTTACTTTGTTGAGGACGATAACAACATAAGAGAACTTGTGGTATATACACTTAACTCCACAGGACTTGAGGCAACAGGCTTCAGTACTCCTGACAAATTCTGGGAGGCTATGGAAGCCAGACTTCCTTCCCTTGTACTTCTGGATATTATGCTTCCTCAGGAGGACGGTCTTTCTATTCTGCGTAAAATCCGCTCTGATAAAGTTACCAAAAAACTCCCTGTGATTATCCTCACAGCAAAGGCTGACGAATACGACAAGGTAGTGGGATTTGACCTGGGCGCTGACGATTATGTACCCAAGCCCTTTGGTATGATGGAACTTGTGGCAAGAATCAAGGCTGTACTCAGACGTACAGAGGGAGCTAATGAATCCGAGGAAGTGTATGAGATTGGACCTCTTCGTGTATCACCTATGAAACACAAGGTTAAGGTAAACGGAGAGAAAGTAATCCTCACCCTCAAGGAGTTTGAGATGCTCTGTCTCCTGCTGGAAAACCGAGGCATTGTCCTCTCCAGAGATCAGATTCTCAATCGTGTATGGGGATATTCCTTTGACGGAGAAAGCCGTACAGTTGATGTACATATCCGTACTCTCAGACAAAAGCTGGGTGATGCAGGCGAACTTATTTCAACTATCCGCGGTGTTGGTTATACCATAGGAGAAGAACAATGAAAAAACGAATTTTCACAGGTACATTCTTCACCTGCATTGCTGTTATCCTTGTGTGTATTCTCATGATTTCAGGCTTTCTTTACAGCTACTACTCCAGAGAATACGCAGAATCTCTCAGAGTAAATCTTGAGTATCTTGAACATATGGTGGAAGAACACGGTACAGACCATCTGACTGAATTTGACACCACCCAAAAAATCTGTCTTACTGATTCAAAGGGTAATGTTATTGTAAGCACCGGCGGTGCTGTAGCAAATGAACAGATGATAGCAGACACTCTGTCAGAGGGTGAGGGTTACTCCAGCCAACATCTGAGCATATCAAAAAAGCAGATTTGTGTTTCTGTACTGACCGACAGCGGCAATGTGCTGTGTATCTTCGGCACTCAGCACACCTTTATTGCACTTATCTACAATATGCTGGGATATGTTCTGGTTATTCTTTTTGTTGCAGTAGGATTTTCTCTGCTACTTGCCCGCAAGATGTCTCTGAAGATTCTTCAGCCTGTATATAACCTTGATCTGCGTACCCCCGATAAAACAAAGGTTTATCCCGAACTTGTACCCTTTGTAGACAGAATTGAGGAGCAGAACAGAGAAATTGAAAAGCGAATCAGAGAGAACGAGGAAAAACACGAACAGCAAGATAAAATGCGCAGGGAGTTCACAGCAAATGTTTCTCACGAACTCAAAACTCCCCTCACCTCTATCTCTGGATACGCAGAGATTATCCGCGATGGTCTGGTTCAACCCGATGACATCCCCCGTTTTGCAGGCAAGATTTATGACGAAACAAAGCGGATGATAACCCTTGTGGGAGACATCATCAAACTCTCTCAGCTTGACGAAAACGAGATTGCCGTCAAGATGGAGAAAATCGACCTGTATGCCTGCTGCCAGGGTGTAATAGATAACCTGAAGTCTCAGGCAGATAAGAAGAATGTTACCTTTACCCTCCAGGGTGACAGGGCAGAAATCACAGGTGCAGAGATAATAATTGACGAGATTGTGTACAACATCTGCGACAATGCAGTAAAATACAACAAGGACGGCGGAGAGGTTTTCGTTACCGTAAGACAATGTATTGACGGTGTTGAACTGACAGTTACAGACACAGGTATCGGCATTGAGAAGGACGACCTTGACCATATTTTTGACCGTTTTTATCGTGCAGACAAGAGCCACTCCAAAGAAATCGGCGGTACAGGTCTGGGGCTTTCCATTGTAAAGCACGGTGCAATGTTCCACAATGCTTATGTAACCGTTGAAAGCACACCCGGTATTGGCACAACCATCCGCATTTTATTCTGATATATTTTCGGAGAATATTATGAAAGATAGCCTTCCCTTAAAAGATAAGCAGACTCCTGACACAAAAGTCCCCCGAAGGGTTTCTATCACAGACTTGTGTTCTTCCCTGTGGCAGTTATTGTCATTCTGGTTATCTCATTTATACTTTCATTCTTTATCGACTTTATATCAAAGTTCATAATAAAACTTGCAAAAAAAATCATCTTTGGCATCAGAGCAAAACTTTGCAAGTGCAAATAAAACCAAACGGCAGTTTACACTGCCGTTTTTTGCACCCTGTGTTTACAGATTTTTAAAATATTTAACATAGATTTTACATTCAACCCATTAAGATTTTACATAGATTTGATATTCTTTAAACAATAGGAAAAAAATACAACAAAATAATACTTTATACATGAAAGGTCGTGACTTTTCTATGGAACTAAAGGACATATTCGCCCTTATTACGGGCCTTGCTATGTTCCTGTTCGGTATGAACGCCATGGGTGACGGACTTAAGCGTGTGGCGGGTAGCAAACTGGAGACAATACTCTGGAAGCTCTCCTCTACTCCCCTCAAGGGTGTACTGCTTGGTACAGGCGTTACCGCTGTTATCCAGTCCTCATCTGCCACCTCCTGTATGGTAGTCGGCTTTGTTAACTCAGGTATGATGACTATTGCTCAGGCAATCGGTATCATTATGGGTGCAAACATCGGTACTACAGCAACAGGTTGGATTCTGTCCCTGTCTGCTGTTGACGGAGGCTCCTCAGGTGCTGTATGGACACAATTTCTTTCAACCACATTCATAAGCGCTGTATTTGCCCTTATCGGGGTACTCTTTATGATGCTTGCAAAGAAGGACACACTCAAAAGCACAGGCGACATTATGCTGGGCTTTGCTGTACTTATGAGCGGTATGAAGATGATGAGCGGTGCTATGGACGGACTTGAGGACAGCGTTGTGTTCCAGGATATGATGACTTCTTTCTCAAATCCCTTCCTGGGCATCCTTGCAGGTACAGTTATTACCGCTATCTTACAGAGTGCATCTGCTTCCATCGGTATTTTACAGGCACTTTCACTCTCAGGTGCAGTTAACAACACAACCGCACTTTACCTTATCATCGGTATGTGTATTGGTGCATCAATGCCTGTGCTTCTGTCTGCTATCGGTGCAACAACCAACGGTAAACGCGCATCTATCATCTATCTTATCTTCAATACTGTGGGTGCAATTATACTCACACCTGCTTACTATGTATTTGATCACTTCTTCCATTTCGGATTTATGGATTTCCCTGCAGATGCTTTCTCAATTGCAATTATCAACTCTGCATTCAATATTGCTGCAACCCTGTTGCTTCTTCCCTTTGTCAAGCAGTTTGATAAGCTTGTCTGCACCCTTATCAAGGATAAAAAGACAGACAAGGAAGCCGACCTGCTGGACCGTCTGGAGGAACGATTCCTGGAGCATCCCGGTGTTGCACTTGAGCAGAGCCGAGAAGTTCTTATTGCTATGGCAAAGAAGTCACAGCGCAACCTGCTCCGTGCTATCTCCCTGATTACAAGCTATGACGATAAAGAGTACGAGATTGTTCAGGAGAAAGAAGAAGTTATCGACAACTACGAGGACAAGCTGGGTACATACCTTGTTAAGATTACAGGTCAGGAGCTGAACAAAGAGCAGAGCCACGAGGTTACACGATTCCTGCATACAATCGGTGACTTTGAGCGTATTGCTGACCACGCAGTAAACATCTCTCACGTTGCCAAGGAAATCTACGATAAACAGCTTACCTTCTCCTTTGAGGCTAACCGTGAACTGCAGATTCTGGCTAGAGCTATCGAAGAAATCGTTACCCTCTCTGTAAGTTGCTTTATCGGAGAAAAAGGCACAGACATCTATCGTGTTGAGCCTCTTGAGGAAATGATCGACCTGCTGTGTGACGAGCTGAAGCTGAGACACATCAATCGTGTTCAGAACGGTAACTGTACACTTAATCAGGGATTCGTATTCTCTGACCTTATTACAAACTACGAGCGAATTGCCGACCACTGCTCCAACGTTGCAGTTGCTCTTATCGAGGTTAATATGGATGCTATGGATACCCACGCATACCTGAACGGCCTTAAGGAGCACAAGAGCCAGGAATTCATCAGATACTACGATGAGTACAAGGTTAAGTATGCACTCTGATTGCTTGAAAATTATATTTCAAGCAGCGATATAAATCTCTGAGGAGATTTGCGATATGTGCTGACACACTTTATATACCTGTCGGTGCGATATGTTTCCCTTGGAAACAAGATTAATATTATAATAAAAACCACCCGAAAAGAGCACACTGTTCTCAGTCGGGTGGTTTTCTTTTTACTTATATTTTTTTTGAAATCAGGAATGAAGTTCTGAAACTATTTTTTCCACAGTTTCTTCCAAGGCGGAGTCCGAGATTTTAACGGTTATATCCGCGTACTTCTTATAGTACTCTCTGCGGAAGTTATACACATCCTCAAGGGTTTCACCTGCTTTGAATGTGATGCCTCTTGTGGTGATATTGGTGATTCTGCGCTGAAGCTCAGGCAAGTCCACATCAATAAATACAACCTTGCCTGTGTTTTTCAGATGCTCCATTGCATCCTCATACAGCACCATGGAACCTCCTGTTGCAACAACTGTATCTGTTACATCCAGCATAGCACCAACTTCACACTCGGTTTTTTCAAAATATTCAATGCCCTGCTCCTCAATAATCTTCTGCAGAGTTGAGCCTTCTTTTTTACAGATAATCAAGTCTGTATCAATAAAGTCCATACCCAGTGTCTTTGCAAGGATAACTCCAACTGTACTCTTGCCGCAACCGGGCATACCTACCAGGATAATATTGCTCATTTACTGCTCCTTGTGAACGGGTGTAAAGGAGGGGGCAATTGTCATATTCTTTGTGACATTGGTATAGTCAAGCTGCCACTCCTTGAACACATAGTGATAGTAATCGTCATCGGGATGAACAGGGTCTGCAGGTGGAGTTGCCGACTTGCCCTGTGTTACAGTCTGGGTGCTGAGGATAGAACCGTCCCAATCAAGGAAGATAACAGTAAAGGACTTGTTACCCTGTGCGCCCTTGAGGAATTCGCTGCCCTCAAGGTTACCCTCGCCATCGTACCAAGGAAGATTACCCTTTTCGTACTCTGTTCTGAATGTGGTAATTTCGGGGCGGGGGGTGCTGTGGTCTGTGTAGTAAACATCAGGCCACCAGGCTTCATTGTTGACTGTTGCTTTATCGATGTATTCCTTTACGCTCTCGCCCTGACGGACTTTTCTTGCAACCACAACTGTACGGAAATCTGTATACTCGTGAGAGCAGGTCGACAGAGTAATAATCTGGTCATCCTCGTTTATAGGCACAGGGATGTTGAAGAGAGAACGCATTTTTATGTTATAAACATAGTTCATAAACTGAGCATCAGAGGCAAAGTCGCCATGGAAATAGTTGAAGAAATCGCCGTGACGCTCCAGGGTGTTTGTCTTGTAAACAGAGAAGATAACCCACTGCTCAACACCCTCGGGAGTATTGAAGAAGAGTGTGGGCGCCTGCTTGTAATAATCCAGGTCGCCTGTGTATGCACCATAGTTGATAAGGTCGTGGTACATAGTGCCGTTGTTCATCTTGTGGCCGTGAGTAATGATATTCTTACTCTTTACACCCTCTGATGAGCGGTAGTCAATGAAGATACTGCCTGCGTACTCGTAGGAGCCGTCAAGGGCTCTGTGCAGGTAGTACTGATAGCCGTAGCCGTCCTCCTCACTCTTTAAAACAGGGTAGTTGATAGCAGTATTGGGAATATGTATCCAGCCCTTTACATCAGAGTTGATAGAGAGGAGTTTCTCCCAATCCTGTCGGTCTGTGTAGGGTGTACCGTCAGGGAGTGTGGGGTCTGTCTCCTGAGCCTCAGTTGTAATCTCAATGGTAGTTACAGGCACAGTTGTCTCATCGGGAGTTGCAACAGATGTGTCAACTCCAAGATAATCAATAAGCATCATAGAGCCTGTGATTGCTGCAGTAAGCACAAGCACAGACAAAATGCAGATAAGCGTAATGTTCAGCACTTTTCTGCGGGTGGAAACTTCTTTATCTGTATTATTTTCTTCGCAAAAATTGGGATTATTTTCCATACAAGTCCCTCCTATAATCATATACACTTTTATTTTAACACATAAACAATTGATTGTAAACTATCCAATTGCAGAGGATACAGATACTAAATTGCCTCCCTTGCCTAAAGGGAGGTGTCACGAAGTGACGGAGGGATTGCAATTTCTGCAAGGAAAAGGTGGCAGCATCAGCCGTCAGATGAGATGAAAGTTTTGCTCAATTAGCAATATATTTAACGGACACTGTGTACCCTACACCTCATCAGTCACCTTCGGTGACAGCTTCCCCTCAAGGAAATTCCCCTATTAGGGGAAATGTCCCGAAGGGACAAAAGGGTTGCTGCCCCTGCTAAGGGGAAGCCTCGTAAACACCTGCATTTACATATAAACATCGGAGCATCTTTTGAAGATGCTCCGAATTTAATAATTGTATAAAATTATCAGCAGATGATGGACTTACCTGTCATTTCCTCGGGCTGCTGGAGACCGAGAATCTGAAGCATTGTGGGTGCGATATCTGCAAGTACACCGCCCTCACGGAGTGTGCAAGGATAACCTGCAACGCAGAATTTAACAGGGTTTGTTGTGTGTGCTGTGAAGGGTGAACCGTCTGTATCAACCATTCTGTCAGCGTTGCCGTGGTCAGCAGTGATAAGTGTTACACCGCCCATTTTCTCGATAGAAGCGGCAACCTTGCCAACGCAGGTATCAACTGCCTCAACAGCTGCAACTGCTGCATCAAACACACCTGTATGACCAACCATATCGCAGTTTGCAAAGTTAAGGATGATAACATCATACTTGCCGCTCTCTATAGCCTCGCAGCACTTGTCGCAAACTTCATAAGCGCTCATCTCGGGCTGCATATCGTAGGTTGCAACCTTGGGAGAAGCAACAAGGATTCTGTCCTCGTTTTCATAGGTCTTCTCAACACCGCCGTTGAAGAAGAATGTTACATGAGCATACTTCTCTGTCTCTGCAATTCTCAGCTGTGTGAGGCCCTTGTCTGCAAGATACTCACCCAGAGTATTCTTAAGACTCTGGGGCTTGAATGCAACTTGTACATTAGGCATTGTTGCATCATACTGAGTCATACAGATATATGTGAGGGGGAAGAAACCGTTCTTTCTCTCGAAGCCGTCAAAAGCCTCGTCAACAAAAGTACGGGTAATCTCTCTTGCTCTGTCGGGACGGAAGTTGTAGAAGATAACGCTGTCATTAGCCTTGATAGCCTCGCCGCCCTCAATAACTGCGGGAACAACGAACTCGTCTGTTACACCCTGTGCGTAAGAGTCAGCAACAGCCTCAACTGCATCTGCACACTGTACGCCCTCGCGGAGTACCATTGCATCGTAAGCCTTTACTACTCTCTCCCAGCGGTTATCTCTGTCCATTGCGTAGTATCTGCCCATTACTGTAGCAATAGTACCTACGCCGATTTCCTTGCACTTGTCTGCAAGTTCCTGTACAAAGTCCTTACCGCTTGAGGGAGGAACATCACGACCATCAAGGAATGCGTGGATGCAAACTCTGTCAAGTCCCTTGCGCTTTGCAAGTTCAAGGATACCGTAAAGATGTGTATTGTGGCTGTGAACACCACCGTCAGAGAGAAGTCCCATCAGGTGAAGTGTAGAGTTGTTCTCGATAGCATTGTTGATAGCACTGAGAAGAGCCTCGTTCTCAAAGAAGTCACCGTCTTTGATAGCCTTGGTGATTCTTGTGAGTTCCTGATAAACAATACGGCCTGCGCCGATATTTGTGTGGCCAACCTCGCTGTTACCCATCTGACCATCAGGCAGACCAACATCCATACCTGAAGCACCGATAGCGGTTGTGGGGTTCTCAGCAAAAATTCTGTCAAGGTTGGGAGTCTTGGCGGCGAAGATTGCGTTGCCCTCAGCCTCTGCAATACCAAAGCCATCAAGAATACATAAAATCAGAGGTTTTTTCATATTATTCATCTCCAAAACAGTAATAGCCTCCCTTACCTCAAGGGAGGTGGCAGCCGTAAGGCTGAGGCAGGGATATTCAGTTTATATCCCCCCTGATTTCCTGCGGAAATCTCTCCCCCCTTTAGGGCAAGGGGGGCTTGATTCATTCTCTGTTATAATTCCTGTTATAAGGAAAATTATATTAAAATTACTTGGATGCTGCTTCAACGATCTTTGCGAACTTCTCAGCAATGAGGGAAGCGCCGCCGATGAGACCGCCGTCAACATTAACCTTGGAGAGAAGCTCCTCAGCGTTAGCATCGTTCATGGAACCGCCGTACTGAATTGTTGTAGCCTCTGCAACCTCAGCTGTGTAAAGCTCTGCAATGCAATCTCTGATGAGTGCGCAAACTTCCTCAGCCTGGTCAGCAGTTGCTGTGAGGCCTGTGCCGATAGCCCATACAGGCTCGTATGCGATAACGATACGGCTCATCTCCTCAGCAGTTACACCCTGAAGAGCAACCTTTGTCTGCATTCTGCAAAGTTCTGCTGTGATGCCCTGCTCACGCTCAACCTTCTGCTCACCAACGCAGAGGATAACTGTGAGACCAGCGTCAAGAGCAGCGCGTACTCTCTGGTTAACAGTTACATCTGTCTCGCCAAAGTACTGTCTTCTCTCAGAGTGACCGATGATAACATACTCGATGCCCATGGATTTAAGCATATCAGCAGAAATCTCACCTGTGAAAGCACCGGACTTTGCCCAGTGGCAGTTCTCTGCACCGATTTTGATGTTAGTACCCTGTGCTGCCTCAAGTGCTACAGCAAGGTCTACGAAGGGAACGCATGCGATAACATCGCAATCTGCATCCTTAACCAGAGGAATCATCTCGCTGATGAGAACCTTTGCCTCTGCGGGAGTTTTATTCATTTTCCAGTTACCTGCGATAATGGTCTTTCTCTTAGCTTTGTTCATTGTAAATCTTCCTTTCAGAATTCATAATAGCCTCCCTTACCTCAAGGGAGGTTGCAGCCGTCAGGCGAAGACGAAGGGATATTCCGATTAAAGGTGAATCCCCCCAGTCAAAACCTATGGTTTTGACATCCCCCCCTTTAGGGCAAGGGGGGCTAATATAGCCTCAAGCATCAGTTTCCTTAACACAAGAGGACTAATATTAAGGGCGGAGTATATCCGCCCTCTGAATGTGTGAATTAAGTTTGATTATTTGTCAGCAATAACTGCAACACCGGGGAGAACCTTACCCTCGAGGTACTCAAGGGAAGCACCGCCACCTGTGGAGATGTGGCTCATAGCGTCAGCAAAACCAAGGTTGATAACTGCTGCTGCAGAGTCACCGCCGCCGATGATTGTTGTTGCGTCTGTCTCTGCAAGAGCCTTTGCAACTGTGATTGTACCGTTAGCAAAAGAGGGGTTCTCGGAAACGCCCATGGGACCGTTCCAAACAACTGTCTTTGCGTTCTTTACAGCCTCAGCGAACATCTCAGCTGTCTTGGGACCGATGTCAAGGCCCATAAGGTCAGCAGGAATCTCGAATGTGGGAGCAACTGTTGTCTCAACAGGCTGGTCGATGGGATCGGGGAACTCCTTAGCACAAGTTGTGTCAACAGGAAGAACAAGGTTCTTGCCAAGAGTCTTTGCCTTCTCGATCATCTCAAGGCAATACTCAATCTTTGTATCGTCAACGAGGGATGTACCAACGTTGCCGCCCTGTGCCTTGATGAATGTGTAAGCCATACCGCCACCGATGATGAGAGTATCGCACTTCTCAAGGAGGTTAGAGATAACATTGAGCTTGTCAGCAACCTTAGCACCACCAAGGATTGCAACGAAAGGTCTTACAGGATTCTCAACAGCGTTGCCGAGGAATGCGATTTCCTTCTGCATCAGGTAACCAACTGCTGTATCCTTGATGTGGTCTGTAACACCTGCTGTGGAGCAGTGAGCGCGGTGAGCAGAGCCGAATGCATCCATAACAAAAACTTCTGCAAGAGAAGCAAGTTCAGATGAGAAAGGCTCAAGGTTCTTTGTCTCTTCTTTTCTGAAACGAGTGTTCTGAAGAAGAACAACATCGCCATCGTTCATAGCCTCAACAGCCTTCTTTGCGTTCTCGCCAACAACCTCGTCATCGTTAGCAAAAACAACATCCTGACCGAGAAGCTCAGCAAGACGAACTGCTACAGGAGCAAGAGAGAACTTCTCCTCGGGGCCGTTCTTGGGTTTGCCAAGGTGAGAGCAGAGGATAACCTTGCCGCCGTCAGCGATAAGCTTCTTGATTGTGGGAAGAGCTGCTGTGATACGGTTGTCGTTTGTGATAACGCCCTCTTTAAGGGGAACGTTGAAGTCACAGCGAACTAAAACTTTTTTGCCTGCTACGTTGATGTCATCAACACTTACTTTGTTCAGGTTCATAGGT
>SVPX01000023.1 GCA_015065665.1 Oscillospiraceae bacterium
ATGAACGGGTAGACGCTACCTCTTCACGACGGGTTATGACACTTGCCTGTGCGCGTTTTTCTGCAATCAGGACTGTGTTCATAATTGCTCTTACCTCTCCGGGCAGGATAATATCCTTGACTCCTGCCTGCGTAATTTCCACAAACAAGTCCTTTTCCCGTGATTTGAGCGATTTGAAAACATATGAACTGAGTTCATCCCTCATCTCCAGAATCTCATCGAGTTTATGATTGCACACAAATTCTCTGAGAGCAAGTTGTGCCGCAACGTGAAGTTGCTCTGTAAAGTCGTCGATTTCTGTCAGGATTTTCACACAATCGGTTACACGATAGTTGAGGACGAAATTCACCCGGATTGCGACTTTATCGTGAGTGAGAATCTCCTGACCTGCAATATTAAGTTGTGTAAGTCGTGTATCAACAACGCCTACATCGATTTTGGTGCCGTTCTTCCAGAAGTAGTATGTACCTGCATCCAGAATCTTTATGAACTTATTGTTATAATACAGACGACCTTTTTCATACTCCTTGATTTCCACTCTCATAAAGTAGATATTGGATATCCTTGAAAAGATATGCTCAGGGATAATGCCGTTCATCAGAGGATCTTCAATATCCACAGGAGTAAATTCATGTTTATCAAACACCTTGAAGTACGCATATTTACCGCTCTTAAGCACAGAGTTAAATACTCCATTCACATAGTGAAGTGCTATCTGTCTGTCGGAAACTTCGATAGTATCCACACACTGTGCCACCTGTTTATCTGCAAGTATTGTGTCAAGAGAACATTTTCTCAAGGTTATGGAGGTATCCATATTAACAATTTCTGTCTCCATAGAAGAAGTCAGTATGTACTTACCGGGAGTAAGCATCTTTATGTATCTTCCGTTTTTAAAAAGAAAGCCGCGCTGATTTTCATTAACTATGATTTTTTTCATATTTTACACCTCTTTAATTTATATTTAAACCTTTCAGAAGGTTGCGGACGACTTGACAATTACTCATACTCTCAAGACGGCATGGAGTTTAAGCACACATCATAAGTGAACGGAAAGATGAACTTCTGGTCCAAAAAGATAATGTACGGTATCCGCCCCAGGACAAGGTCTTGGGAATATTTGCTCTTATCGGTAATATATATTACTGATTAAGCAGAGTAATTGCACAACGGATCATGTGATCTGAAAATGAAAAAAATACCAAACCACTGGCGTGTACCATAACACGGCGGGATTCGAACCCGCGATAAAATCTTTACCGCCAAAATCGGTATCAAAGTCGATTCAGAACCGACCTGCAAAGTTCCTCGGCATACACAAAGGCAAAACCTTGTGCACCACAGTGAGAAGTCATACACCCGTTTGGGTAACCTTGCAAGGGTATTCTACCAAGTATTGGATTATTAATCACGGAAAAAAAGCTGCGAACTTAAATTAGTCCACAGCTTTTTTGTTTTATGAGGCGTTCCGCTATTAAGTTTTTGAATGAATCGGGAGCAATCACCTGCACCTGAGGACCGAAACTGAGCACCCGAATAACAAGTTCTGTTTCATCATTAGCATAATATGTGAGAGTAAGCAGATAATGTGTATCGTCAATCCGCTCTGCTTGTTTCTCAAAATGAGCAAAGTGTAGCATTGTACGCTCAAGAGCATTTCTATCATCAGTAATGCGTAAGGTTAAAGTTTTCTTCTCCCTCTCAGGCTCTTCCCCAAAATACTCGGCATCTCCAAAACAAACACGACACTTTAAAATTCTTGCCATATTTAGAGTATTGCCGAAACGATGTCCTGCTGAGATAACGCGGAATTTATCATCCTTCTCCGAGTACTCCAGATGTTTTGGAAGCATAATAAGTTTTGCAGGTTTACCAAATCGATTGACTACATCAAGTTTAAGTGTTTTGTTATGCTTTATTGCATAGAGTACAGTTCTGAAGTTTTTTATATATTGCTCATCATAATAGGAATCTCCATCTGCGTAGACATCGTAAACTACATAGTCATCGGGAGTAAACAAAGGTTTCACATCTGCAAGATGTGAGAAATCTATATCAAACAACCTGACTCTGGGATCAAGAGAAATTGCCTTGAGCCATCGCTTCTGCAGTTCTGTCAAAGGCATTGTGGGAGTATGCTTTATGGGAGTTGTCATATCGGGACGGACAAGCTGCCATTTCTGAGATTTAAGTGATGGTAGTACTGTCAACACACTATCTGAAAAAGCATGACGCTCTACTACACCAAGAAGCATCTTATCATCAGTTTTGCCATTAATAAGGCAGGTGATAATCTCCGCAACTGCATTGAAATATGCAGAATAAACTTCGCTGAAAATCACAACTCTCCACCTCCCGACAAATACATATCATACATTTTTTCAATATCTTTTTTGAACTTATTCTCGATTGTTCTGTCAGAAAAGTTCAGTTTTGTAATTCTGCAGATAAAAGTACGAATCCAAGGTAAAATCTCGTTTGTGTCATATAGGTATGTATAGAAACGATAATGGGAGTCATCAATTTTCTCAACAGTACCGTTTCGTTTTTCTCTAAACAATCTGTTAACGATAAACTGCTCGTCAGGTTCAACCTTTATTGTAAACTCCACATACTGAAGTTTATCCTCTCTTCCATAAGTTACTCCCCACATATACTTTCTCATAGCGTTGAGTTTTGATTTGTATTTGTCATATTCAGGACACTCACCAAGGAGTTCAACACCGGAGAGATAGTCAATTCTGAAAGGATTGATATGTCCTGTACGGAGGTCATAGGCTAAAATATGCTGTCTGCCATTCTGAGCGCTTATGAAAACTTTAAGCGGAACAATTGTTATCGAAATAGTTTTTTTAGTATGTCGTATATAATTATTGGCTCTCACGCTTTTTTTCTGAGAGATAGCGTTAAACAAAATATAAAGCACCTGACTGTCAAGAGCGGAAGTTATATAGTGATGCTTAAAGAAGATTCTATCCTTATGTTCAGAATGTTTATCAAGAAGATAGGAGCCTATTACACCGCAGGGTGCAACCTCAGAGAAAAAATGGAGTGCATCAGTATCTTCTATTACAGGAGTGAACTCTGCTCTGCTGTAATAAACAGTTCTACCTTCTTTTTTTGAAACAATAATTCCGAGAGATATGTATTCCTTGAGCTTTTTTCTAAGTGTTGATTCATCAAAACACATAGGTTCAGAAAAAGAATCAAGATAATCACTTATATAATCAAGGATCTCAGAGATAGTAAGTGATATTTCAGGATTGTGGAGAATATCAAGTATCATAAAATGCAGGGTAATATCCCTGTCAGTAAAAGACTTGGTTTTCCAGGCTTTGTACAAAGGATTGTGAGAAATGACACGACTATCGATGGAGATAAACATATTTTTGCCCTCACGGCTTCTCACAAAGTGCATATATTCACCCAGCCAACTTTCAACTCTACGGCGTTCATCGTCATAGGAACGGGAACTTTTCTGAGAATATTCGGCACGGCTTTTAAAACCATATACATAGAAATCTCTCATGTATGCACGGATTTTCTCAAAATTCTTTATGAGTTCATTATACGCTGACATATCTCCACCTCCTTTTTCATTTAAACATTATAATACATTAGTATTGCTTTGGCAAACAGTTTGAATAAAAAGCAAAATAGGTTATCTATTGCTATCAGAGCATTCAAAAATCATATAGAAAAATATACCATAAAATTTTGTTTCTTTAGCTTATAACACTTGACGAAACAAGAAAAGTATAATATACTATAAAAAAATTAATAATATTTAAGGGAACCAGCTGACTGCAGAGGATACTGGTTCCCTTTTGTTTTTTCACTGAAAATTATGGATATAATAAAAAGGAGAAATAATTATGGAAGTACAACTTCAGGAGCTTATTGAGCAGATCAAAAACGAGGGTGTAGCAACTGCTGAGGCAGAAGCCAAAACCATAATTGATGAAGCAAAGGCTAAAGCTGAAAAGATTATTGCAGATGCACAGGCTGAGGCAGATAAAATCCTCGGAAACGCAAAAACTGATACTGAACGGATGACAAAGTCAAGTGAAGATGCTATTCGTCAGGCAGGCCGTAATCTTCTTCTTTCTTTCAGAGAGAGTGTAGCAAGAGAGCTTAAAGCTATTGTAGGCGAAAACGTTACTGCTGTATATTCATCCGATTCA
Source organism: Oscillospiraceae bacterium (assembly GCA_015065665.1). Classification (GTDB taxonomy): domain Bacteria; phylum Bacillota; class Clostridia; order Oscillospirales; family Acutalibacteraceae; genus Ruminococcoides. The sequence goes on from SVPX01000023.1 coordinate 4,185, forward strand.
CTTGCCGGGCTGATTACAAACATTGTTGAGCGCTGGGCAACCAACCCCGATGCAGAAGATATTACGGTGATTCTGAGCCCCCAGGATCTTATCAGATTGGAAGAAAACTTACTTGCAGCTCTTAAAGAAAAAATGTTAAAGGGCATCACACTTAAGGCAAATGATAATTTTGACGGAGGTTTCCGTATTGCTGTAAATAATGGTAGTGCTTATTACGATTATTCTGTAGAAGCGGTTGTGGATATGCTTTCAAATTATCTTAATCCCAGAGTTACCGAGCTTTTGAAAGAGGCGTAAGTTTATGGCTGAATATTATCTGATTTCACAGCTGCCGTCTTTGGATGGAATAAGCGAAAACACTTCGCTTCCGATTTCCGAAGAAAGATTCACAGAACTTTGCAAACGCTTTTTAGGGAAAAAATCACAGGATGTTTTGAAAAGCATCACCTTATCCCCTCCTAAAACTTCTGAAAGTTCGGGTTCTGCTTTGATTGATGCCTGGAACGAAAGCGAAAGAAACCTGCGTTTTGCTCTTGGTAAGGTTCGGGCGGATAAGATGAAAAAAACATTTGATACCGAAAACAGAATTATCCCTGTTGAATACATCAAAGCTGCAAATGTTGCTATAGAAATGGAAAACCCGATGATGGCGGAAGAATACTTAAATCGTTACCGTTTGGAAATATTAGAAACACTAAGACCCATTGATAGTTTTTCTACGGATTACATTTTCTATTACGGACTTAAGTTAAAACTGCTCCTCCGTATAAGACAGTTTGATACAAAAGTCGGAGAAAAAGCATACAGAAAAATTTACAACTCCATCATAAATGGAGATAGTTGGAGGCAAAACAATGACTGAAAACAAAGGAAAGGTAGTAAGTATAAACGGAAACCTGGTGTCGGTAGAATTTGACGGCAATGTTTCTATGAATGAGATATGCTATGTTTTGGTAGGAAATACTGCCCTTAAAAGTGAGGTTATCCGTATAAGAGGAAACATAGCTCAGATACAGGTTTATGAAATGACCGATGGCATTAAATGCGGAGACGATGTTGAATTTACAGGAGATATGCTTTCAGCAGATCTCGGTCCCGGTTTGCTTGGTCAGATCTACGATGGTTTGCAAAATCCACTCCCTGTATTAGCTGAGCAGGCCGGCTGGTTCTTAGAAAGAGGAATTTACGCAGACGGACTCAATGCGGAAAAGAAGTGGGACTTTACTCCTACCGCTCAGGTTGGTGATGTTGTGCGTGCCGGTGAATATATCGGAACAGTTCCTGAAGGCACTTTTACACATAAGATATTTGTTCCCTTTTATCTGCACGGAAACTATACGGTGAAATCAATTGCTCAAAAAGGTGAATATACCGTGAAGGAGGCTATTGCGGTCATAACTGATGAAAGAGGCCGTGAAACCCCTGTGTCCATGTCCTTCAAGTGGCCTGTTAAACGCGCAGTTAAATGCTACAGCGAGAGACTGGCACCTGTTGAAACAATGGAAACCAAAGTTCGTCTGGTTGACTCGTTCTTCCCCGTAGCAAAAGGCGGAACCTATTGCACTCCCGGACCTTTTGGCGCAGGTAAAACCGTATTGCAGCATACCACATCAAAATATGCGGATGTGGATATTGTTATTATTGCAGCCTGTGGTGAACGAGCCGGTGAAGTTGTTGAAACACTTACAGAGTTTCCTGAACTGACAGATCCCAAAACAGGTCGTTCGCTGATGGAGCGCACCATTATTATATGCAACACTTCCTCTATGCCTGTTGCCTCCCGTGAAGCTTCAGTTTATACATCAGTAACTCTTGCTGAGTATTACAGACAAATGGGACTGCATGTTCTTCTTTTGGCGGATTCCACTTCACGCTGGGCACAGGCACTTCGTGAAATGTCCGGAAGACTTGAAGAAATCCCCGGTGAAGAAGCTTTCCCTGCATACCTTGAATCTTATATTGCAGCATTTTATGAAAGAGCAGGATATGTCCGATTGCCTGATGGCAGTACAGGTTCCGTTACTATAGGCGGTACAGTTTCTCCTGCAGGCGGAAACTTTGAAGAACCCGTAACACAGGCAACCCTGAAACTTGTTGGTGCTTTTCACGGCCTTTCCCGTGAGCGTTCCGATGCAAGAAAGTATCCCGCCATTGACCCGCTTATCTCCTGGTCAAAATATAACAGCGTTATTGACGATGAAAAGTTAGAATTCTGCAAAAGTATCCTCCATAGCGGAGATGAAATTGGTTCTATGATGAAAGTTGTAGGTGAAGATGGCACTACGCTTTCGGATTATATTACCTACTTAAAATCCGAAATGCTGGATGCTGTTTATCTGCAGCAAAACTCCTTTGATCCCATTGAGGCAAACTGCACAACCCTGCGTCAACGCTATGTTACCGATAAGCTTGTATATGTATTGGGCAGTGATTATGCCATAGAAAACAAAGATGATGCACGTAGTTTCTTTAACCGTATGCGCCAGAAATTTATCGACTGGAATTATACTGAATTTATGAGTGAGGCATTTAAGAAAGCAGAGTCCGACATCGACTCATTGTATCATCAGGGTGACGGTAAATTAGTCACACCGGCGGACAAATTATTAAAGGACGGTGAATGAGAGTGAGCAAAGTATATAACCGAATAGAATCCATTATCGGCAACGTTATCACTGTCCGAGCAACCGGTGTTAAATATAAGGAATTGGCACAGATCAATACTCGTTTCGGCAAATCTCTGGCTCAAGTTAATAAAATTGATGGAGATATTGTTTCTTTGCAGGTTTTTGCCGGCGGTCAGGGAATTTCCACAGGAGACGAAGTACGCTTTCTTGGACACGAAATGCGGGTATCCTTCAGCGAGGATTTGTTAGGACGCATTTTTAACGGCTCGGGAGAACCAAGAGACAAAGGTCCTGCTCTTACGGAGAATATGAAATCCATTGGTGGACCTTCCGTTAATCCCACCAAACGTATTCTTGCCAACCGAATGATGAGAACAAATATCCCTATGATTGATGTTTTCAATACATTGGTTGTATCTCAGAAACTGCCGATTTTCTCAATCTCAGGAGAACCATACAACCAGCTTCTTGCTCGTATCGCAATGCAAGCAGAAGCAGATGTTATCGTTCTGGGCGGTATGGGACTTAAATATGATGATTTCCTGTATTTTAAGGATGAACTATCAAAAGGCGGTGCTTTAAGCAAAACCGTTATGTTCATCCATACTGCTTCAGATCCTACCGTTGAATGTATGATGATTCCCGATATGGTTTTAGCAGTAGCTGAACAGTTTGCGTTACAAAACAAAGATGTACTGGTGCTTCTTACCGATATGACCAACTTTGCCGATGCTATGAAAGAAATAGCTATTACTCAGGAGCAAGTGCCATCAAACCGAGGATATCCCGGTGACTTATATTCTCAACTTGCTGCCCGTTATGAAAAAGCAGTAGACTTTGCTGATTCGGGTTCTGTAACCGTTCTGGCTGTTACTACCATGCCCGGAGACGATGTTACCCACCCTGTTCCTGACAACACAGGATATATTACCGAGGGACAGTATTATCTTAAAGGCGGTCGTATAGAGCCTTTCGGTTCACTTTCCCGATTGAAACAAAATGTAAACGGTAAAACCCGCAAAGACCATAGAGCACTTATGGATGCCATGATACGTATGTACTCCTCATATAAGGATACATTAGAGAAGAAAAACATGGGCTTTGCAATGAGCCGTTGGGATAATAAACTGCTTAAATATGGTGAACTTTTTGAAAGCAAGTTGATGTCACTGTCTGTTAATCTTCCTCTTGAAGAGGCGCTGGATTTGGGATGGCAGATTTTAGCAGATTGCTTTGAGAAAGATGAAACAGGAATCAAGTCAGATCTTACTAATGAATTTTGGCCTGAAAGTTAGGGAGGATTGAAGTTTTGGCAAAAATCAAACTAACAAAAAACGAATTAAAGGTACAGAAAGACGCACTCAAGATGTACCGCAGATATTTGCCTACTCTGACTCTGAAAAAGCAACAACTTCAAACAGAAATCCGAACAATCGAAGCCAAAGCAAAGGCAGTGAGAAAAGAAAAAGAAAACCTTGAGCTTGGGTTCAGAGACTGGATTGCTGTTTTCAGCGAAACTGATGCTTTCCCCGAAGGAATCATTACAGTCAGCAATATTCGAAAAGGAACGGGAAATATCGCCGGTGTTGATATTCCTACATTTGAGGGTGCAGATTTTTCCAGAGGAGATTACGATCTTTACGATACACCTCTTTGGGTAGATATAGCCGCAAACCATATGGAAAAGGCAATATCCCTTGATTTAGAAGCTGAAGTTTTAGATGAACAGGTAAGATTGTTACAGAATGAATTGCTTACAACTACTCAGAGAGTAAACCTGTTTGAAAAGGTAAAAATCCCCGAAGCAGAGGCAAATATCAAGAAAATATCGATTTATTTGGCAGACCAACAGGTTAGTGCCGTAGTGCGTTCAAAAATATCAAAACGTAAGATAGCACTTCGTAATGCAGTGGCTTCCGAAAAGGAGGGATACTCATTATGATAGTGCCTATGAAAAAAGTGTCTCTTATCATCAGAGGAGACAAAAAAGAGGAAACCTTAAGAAAGCTTCGCAAATTAGGTATTGTCCACATTGAGATAAATGAAGGCTCAGGCCAACAACTTGTCACACTCCAAGAAAAGATACATTTACTTGAAAGTGCAATCTTTACTATAGGAAAAAATAAAAATGTGGAGCAAATAGAATTGAGTGTTACAGATGCATTATCTGTTGCAACTGAGGTTGTTGCTCTTGATGATGAGAAAAAGCAATGTCAGGCAGATAGAATTACACTCAATTCGGAACTTGACCGCTTAAAAAACTGGGGCGACATTGATCCAAACAGTATAAGCGAGTTGAAAGCAAAAGGGCTGGAGATATCCTTTTATGAAATGCCGAAGGCGGAATATGAAGCACTTTCTGACAGCATTAAAACAGTTCGGCTTGATGCAACAAAATCCTCTGTCAGATTTATGCTGATAGAACCAAATTCTGCGGACGATGAAGATACCATTTCTTCTCTGAGTGTTTATCGGTTAGTGTTACCTCAGGTATCCACCGATGAGATGAAGCAAAGGGTCTCAGACCTTCAGGTGCACATTGATGAGATAGACGAATTGATTGCATCCAAAGCCTGTTATATTGAGAGTTTAAAACGAGCAATCCAAATTACAATAAAGGAAATAGAATTTGAAACCTATGCTACGGGAATGGAAGATGAAAACCTATCCCCCGATAGTAACAAACCCATCTCCATATCTTATTTCAAAGGGTATATTGAGGCAGAAAACCTTGATAAACTAAAACAAACGGCTGCGAACAATTCCTGGGGACTTCTCGTAGAAGAACCTTGTGAAGAGGATAACGTTCCTACCAAACTGAAGAACAATAAGTTTGTAAGTCTGATTTACCCTTTGACCGACTTTTTGGGTACCGTTCCCGGGTATTTTGAGTATGATATTTCCGGTTGGTTCTTAGCGTTTATACTCATATTCTTTGGAATAATTTTTGGTGATGGCGGATATGGTCTGCTTATATGTTCCGTTGCGGCAATTCCGATAATAAAATCAATTATTACCAAAAAGCAGATTTCACCTGTATTTTTACTTATAGGTCTTTTTGGTCTATCAACAATTTTATGGGGTACAGTTACATGTACCTGGTTTGGTCTCTCACCAGAGCAGTTACCTGAATGGCTGAAAAACTTATCTATACCGGTAATTTCCAATGTTTATGCCGATAAGATATGGTATCCCTTCTGGATGAACGGTACAGCCGGATTGACTACAGCTCAGAATCTGCAGATATTCTGTTTCACACTGGCACTGATACAGCTTACAGTAGCTCACATAAAAGGTGCTGTTAGAAATAAAGGTTCCATTAAAATGCTTGGCGATATTGGTTCGATATTGCAACTTTTTGGTATCTATTATTTAGTACTCAGCCTTGTTGTAAATGCTGAAGTGTTCAGTTTTGGACTTGTTATCGGCTATATTCCGGTAGGAACAGTTGCCATAGCATTAATAGGTGTAGGATTTGTTCTAAGTTTTGTATTTTCAAACTATGAAGGAAGCATCATAAAATCCATACTTTCAAGTCTTACCAACATCGTATCAGTTCTGCTTGGTGTAGTGAACGTGTTTTCGGATATCGTTTCATATATACGACTTTGGGCTGTCGGCCTTGCAGGTGCCGCAATCTCTGCTACCGTTAATGAGTTAGCAGGACCTTTGCTTGGCAATTTTATGTTTATGATACTCGCCATCGTTTTACTGGTGTTCGGACATGGACTTAATATGATTTTAAACATTCTATCTGTTATTGTTCATGGAATCAGACTTAACACCTTAGAGTTCTCCTCGCATTTAGATATGTCGTGGAGCGGACATCAATTCAAACCATTTGAAGAACAAATTGATTAAAAGGAGAATTATTATGAATTTAGGATTATTAGGAACAGCATTGGCAATGGGTATTGCCGCAATCGGATCAGCTATAGGTATAGGTATTGCAGGTCAGGCTTCAATCGGAGCATGGAAAAAATGTTATATGAGCAATAAGGCAGCACCATTTATTCTTACAGTTTTTGCAGGTGCTCCCCTTACACAGACAATTTACGGCTTTCTTCTGATGCAGCAGATGAAGGGTTCCGCTGCTGATCCTGCCTTTTTACTCGGACTTGGAATTGCATCAGGTGTAGCCATGGCATTTTCAGCTGTTTTTCAGGGTAAGGCCGGTGCTGCCGGCGCTGACGCTTTAGCTGAAACAGGAAAAGGCTTTTCTCAGTACATTACTGTTGTTGGTCTTTGCGAAACAGTAGCATTGTTCGCTCTTGTATTCAGTATGGTAGCTCTTGGATAAGATGAAATCTGCTTTCATTATCAGCAGATATCACTGAACTGTTTAAAAATACAGTTAAATACATTAAATAAAGCGAATAGCGTCGCAGAAATGCGACGCTATTCGCTTTTTAAACAATAATTAAAAGGCATTGCACCTTTTACAAACCATTAATTCCATCAGCAACAGAGAAAACTATCAGCTATATATTCACTTTGATTTAGAAGAACACTCATAACCTGAGGGGTTGTTCTTCTGCCAACGCCAGGTATCCTCACACATATCCTGAATATTAAGTTCTGCCTTCCAGTTAAGAACCTTTTCAGCTTTATCAGGAAGAGCATAAACCTCTGCAAGGTCACCTGCACGACGAGGAGCAATCACATAAGGTACATCCATTCCTGTAGCATCCATAAAAGCCTTTCGTAGTTCAAGTACGGTTGTACCTGTACCTGTACCCAGGTTAAATGCATCACAACCTGTGTTTTTAAGAGCCCATGCCATGGCTTTAACATGACCTTTTGCCAGGTCAACTACATGAATATAGTCTCTGGAGCCGGTGCCATCACGAGTTTCGTAATCATCACCGAAAACATTGAGTCTTTTAAGCTTACCAACTGCAACCTGAGAAATATAAGGCATAAGGTTATTGGGAATTCCTTTGGGAGATTCTCCGATAAGACCGGATTTGTGAGCACCGATTGGATTGAAATATCTGAGCAGAGCAACACACCAATCAGGATTTGCGGCACATAAATCCCGGAGAATTTCTTCTATAAAAAGTTTGGTTTTACCATAAGGGTTGATAGCACCAAGTTTCATATCCTCAGTAAGAGGAACTGAGTTATCACCTGCATAAACAGTTGCAGATGAAGAAAAAACAAGATTCTTTACATTGAATTCATTCATCACATCAATGAGAGAAAGAGTGCTTATCAGATTATTATTGTAATACATCATAGGCTTCTCTACAGACTCGCCTACTGCCTTATATCCGGCAAAGTGTATTACTGCTTCTATACTATTTTCAGTAAAAATAGTTCTGAGCGCATATTTATCGCAAACATCGACTTCGTAGAGTTTAACTTTTTTATTAGTTATTTCCTCGACACGTCTTAATGCTTCAATACTACTATTGTAAAGATTGTCAGCAACAATCACATCATACCCTGCTGTGAGCATTTCTACACAAGTATGACTTCCAATAAAGCCGGCACCACCGGTAATGAGAATAGACATAATAGTCACCTCAGTTTATTAATATAAAAACCAGATATTTCTGATTCAGGTTTTCTTTTTTATTACTGTTCCTATTATCTTCTTCATTTCCCGCACAAGAAATACAGGATTAAGACTTTTGATAACAAGCTTGTTGTTCGGACGTATATCCTTGATAATAAAGCCAAGAATAAAGTTTGCAAAAAATTGTGTAAGGAAGGATGCAAATGCTGCACCACAGGCACCAAAATAAGGAATTAAAACAGAATTAAGAACAATATTGAAAATCGCTCCTGATAGATTGATTATCCAAAGGTACTTTTGTTTTTCCTCTGCAAGAATCCACACATTTCTGACGGCTCCCATAACAGAAAAAATAAAATACCATACTAATATTTGTAAAATCGGAATCGTATTTACATAACCCTGACCATACAAAACGGTAACTATAAGCCTGGAAAACACAGTAAAAACAATACACTGTGCCATAGCCATATACAAAGTAATACTATAAAGTCGGGTAACGTTAAGTTCATATTCCGATGAATTTTCTTTTTTATTTTGTAATATCAAAGGTCTGAAGGAATCGATAATTGCAAGATATACAAACTGCACTGCTGTAGCACAGGTTATTGCTGCAGAATAAAAACCATTTTCTTCTTTACTGACCATATTGGTAATCATAATATGATCTGTATTCTGAATAATCACAAGCATTGCTGCAGCAAGAATATAGTGTTTACTGGAGGAGAGCATGGATTTTGCTCTTTTGAAAGAAAAAGAAAAACCACTTCCCCATTTCATATACAGAACAACAAGAGTTATGCCTATCAACCCATAGTCTATAGCATTGGAAACTGCAAACCAAAGAACACTTTTCTGAGTAACAAGCAGAAACACCTTATAGACAGACACCAAGGCATAGGCACACAACATAACAAGGGATGAATACTTTGATATGAGTTTATACTGAAACCAGTACTGAATCATCTCAACTGCTAAAAACAACAACGAAAGGCTATATAGGAAACACACAATAATTGTGACGGTATCCCCCATATTAACAAGGAAAGAAAAAAGAGTAACACCCGCTACACAAACAACACTTGAGAAAATATTGAGTAAAAGAGATGTACCCATAATCTCCCGTTCACCATGAGGATCCTCAACAAGTTCGCGAACAAGAGTTGCATCAAATCCCAGCTTCATAATAGGAGTAACAAAAGCAACAAGAGAAGCGGCATAATTAATCAAACCATAATTCTCCGGCTGCAGGTATCTGGCACATAGCATTCCTATTACAAATTGTATCAGAGATTGTGCTATTTTACAAATAATTATCCACTTTGCATTATTGAAAACTTGTTTTGCCTTCATCACACACACCAAAAATTAAAACAACAAAAATCAAACAGTACCCCACCGACTATAAAAGCCGGTGGGGTTGTAAACCTTATGTAAGACTATTACAGAACAGCTCTACCAAGCTCATCGAATCTGTAGTTCATCTCAATTGTAAGTCCGTTTGTAGCCCAGACATACTGAGTCTTATTGACAGTGAGTTTACCACTGTAATCTACAAAGTAGTAGTAACCATCAATGTAGTTAAGACCAACACGACCGGGTTTACCGTTCTCGTAATAGTAGAGACCGTCAGCCTTTGTTACAAAGCCGTCAAGCATCTTACCATCTGCGCCGAACTCATACTCAGCCTCGGGAAGGATTCCGTTGCCCTTCCATACATATTTCTTCTGGTCAACAACGACTTCACCCTTGGAACCATCTACGAAGTAGAGGTCGCCATTCCACTCAACAAGACCATACATCTTAGCAACGCCGTTCTTGTAGAAGTAGAGTTTACCGTCTTCTCCCTCAACGATGCCCTGAAGCATCTTACCATCAGGACCAAACTGGTACTCTCTTGCAGGAAGGAGGCCGTTGTCTTTCCATACATACTTGTACTCGTTAACAGTAAGTTCACCCTTAGGACCGCCGGCGAAATAGTAATCACCGTCAATATTGATAAGACCAGCCATCTTTGCTACACCTGTTTCGTAGTAGCAGAGAATACCATCATCTCTCATATGGATACCATCAAGCATCTTACCGTCAGGACCGAAGTGATACTCTCTTGCAGGAAGGAGACCGTTATCTTTCCATACATACTTGTACTCGTTAACAGTAAGCTCACCCTTTGCACCACCTGCAAAGTAGTAGTCACCATCGATGTTGATAAGACCAGCCATCTTTGCTACACCTGTTTCGTAGTAGCAGAGAACACCATCATCTCTCATATGGATACCATCAAGCATCTTACCATCAGGACCGAAGTGATACTCTCTTGCAGGAAGGAGACCGTTATCTTTCCATACATACTTGTACTCATTAACAGTAATCTCACCCTTAGTACCACCTGCAAAGTAGTAGTCACCATCAATATTTACAAGACCTGCCATCTTTGCTACACCATTCTCGTAATAGCAAAGTTTGCCATCAGCATTGGGAGCTATACCATTGAGCATCTTACCGTCAGGACCGAAGTGGTACTCTCTCTCAGGGAGATAACCATTTGTCTTCCAAACATACTTGTACTCGTTAACAGTAAGTTCACCCTTAGCGCCGCCTGCAAAGTAGTAGTCACCATCGATGTTGATAAGACCAGCCATTGTGCCCTTACCATTCTTGTAGTAGTAGAGTTTGCCGTCTTTTTCTACAATACCCTGAAGCATCTTACCATCAGGACCAAACTCATACTCAGCCTCAGGAAGGTAACCGTTTGCTTTCCAAACATACTTAACTTCGTTAACTGTAAGCTCGCCCTTAGCGCCGCCTGCGAAGTAGTAGTCACCGTCAATCATAATGAGACCAGCCATATTAGGACGACCGTCCTTGTAATATACAGGGCCATTTGCTGTCTGCATAATACCTGTAACAGCCTTAAAGTCCTCACCGAAGAGACGATCTGCATGCATACCTGTCATAGCGTATCCCTTGAAATCGAAGAAGTAGTATACACCATCAATAAGCTGGAGACCTCTCAGGCCTTCACCATTCTTAGCGTAAGCATAGCCATTTCTATCTGTATAGAAGCCATCCTCGATTACAGCATTTCTGTCATAAACGCCATTCTCGTCAAAGTAATACCACTTGTGTTCGTTAGAAATGTTAACTGTAAGCTGCCAACCATCTTCAAGACGATAGCCATTTTCAAAGTAATATTCTTTTCCATCGATTGTCTGGAATGACTTGTTGTAATAATCGGGACCATAGTAATATCTTGTACCATACAGTGTCTTTGCCCAAACACCGGAGGTAAGCTTACCATCTTCTTCGAACTCGTATGTAATAACACCGATCTTCTGCTGTCCGCTTACACCGTATGTTGTAGAATCAAAGTAATACCAATCATCATCAACAAGCTGCCAACCGGTTACAATAGAACCAGCGATTGCATAGCGTGTACCATTTTCATCTGTAACAAGACCTGTATACTTGGTTTTGCCTGTACATACGCCGTCAGTACCGAAGTTGTAGAAGTAGCCGTTAACCTCACGGATACCTGTGTACTTAACGCCGTCTACATAGTAGGAGTCGTTAACCCAACCGCCAACTGCAACACCGTCAACATAGGTCTTGCCGTCTGTGTATTCGCCATTGAAGAGTTCACCACATGCACACTTGAGAACGCCATCTGCAAATGAATATGTATGACCTGTTGCCTCAACTGTTTCGCCCCAGTTGATAACAGACTTACAGCCATCGCAGTATGTACGACCTGTAAAGCCATCTTCTGTGCAAGTAGCTGCTTTATCTGCTACTGCAGCTTCTGTGTGCTTATGCCAAGCAGTTTTGTTATCGAGTTCTGTTGCTACATTAAATGCACCGGATACACCACAGATGTAGTTGTTATCAACTGTGCCATCAACAAAAGAAACGGAACCATAGATACTCTTAAGTTCAATGTTAATTGTAGGAATAGCACCTGATGCAAACTGCTTGTCAGCAGTAACACCTGTTGTTGCTTCATCCCAAGACCATACACGAACAGGAACAGAAGCTAAAGTCTGCTCCCCTGTGAGTGTACCATTGTTTGTAAGAGTTAATGTAAGCTCTCTGTCCAGCTCATCATACTCATACTCTGCCTCAACACCGGGAGCAAGAACAATGTTCTTGTACTCAAAGGCGTTTGAAAGGTCAAGTTTAAGTGTTGTCTTAACAGACTTTGTCTTAGCAGCATCTGTTGTGTTAATGTCTGCATAATATACAGAACCAGCCTTAGGTGTAGCACCTGACTCATTGCGGCCTACGATAGATACAATGGGAGTATCGGTTTCGCCTGCAACTGTGAGAGTATTTGTAACACGAGTTACATTACCCTGTTTATCAGCAATCTCAAAAGCAATATCATGCTTACCGTTGTTCAGATAAACATCTGATAATGCAATTGTAGTACCTGCACACTTGAATGTAGAGTAATCGGATACATCAATACCGTCTACATAAATCTTGGCTGTTGAATAATCAAGACCAGTAGCATTACTGTTCTGAACCTCAGCAATAGTTGCTTCGAATGAGAGGCAGTTGTTGTTAACAGTCTGTCCGTTAATAGGAACAAAGTTGTCAACATTAGCTGATACCTTTGTATCAGTAATAGAAGGAGCGTTTCTGTCGTCAGTAACATCACTGTAGTCAATTGTGATATCATCGATAAAGTATGTTACTGTCTGAGGTGTATCTGTTGCAGAACCTGTAAACAACTGTAAGAATGCGGGATAATAGTTACCACCGGAAGTTCCGAACTTCACTCCATTGTTATTCTCAGGATCGTACAGAGATGTTGTCTGCTTGATGTTATCTGCAACATCAGTCAGGTCATAGTAAATATAAATCCAGCCTGTCTCAGGAACGCCATAGTTTGTAGAATAGCTTACATTCTTACCATCATAAGCTGATTTCATATAGCTGTACTTAATACCTGTTACTCCTGCTGTTGTTGTTGTACCACGAGTAATACGGAAAGCTGTGTTAGTAACACCAGGTGAATATACCCACATACCGATGCGGATACCATTCATACCGTTTTCCACATCACGTAAAACCTTTGTTTCACCTGTGTAATAGAGGTAGTTGTACAGCCAACCACCAATATCGGTAACATTCTTGTGGTCCATTGTAAAGCCAAGTGAATATTTACCATTCTTTACCTTACCGCCATTTTCGCTGGAAGCAAGGAAAACGCTTGATGTCTGCTTTTCTATACCGTTGGAATATCCATTCAGAGGTTCAGAAACGGGATATTTAGCATCAGGGTTAGCTGCGTTTTTATCATTAATCCAATCGAAGATTGTATCAATACCATGCCAATCTGAAACATCACCATCTTCAAAATCGAATAATACATCAGAACCTTTGCCGAAGTTAATGTTTACAACATCTGTAAGACCATCAGCGTACTTGTATGTAGCTGTCACAGTTGTGCTCTTGACTGATTCATCTGTTGTAGCATTAAAAGTAAAGCCGTCAATTGTACCTGCTTTTTCGTTAGCAATAACAAAGGTGTAGTCAGAAGCTACTGAATAAATCTCATTTAAGTTATACATTGCTGTAACAGCAATAGATGCACTCTTTGAGTAAGGAATAGTTTTGTCCTCAGCATCAAAAGTAATGCTTGTAGGAACAACAACATGGATGTCGTTAGAACCAACAACTTTACCGCCCTGTACCATCTGGATAGATACATCACCGATTTTTCCGTTAGAAACGAATGTACCATCTGTAATTGTACCAAATGAAGAATCGGAAAGAGCCCACTCTACATCTGCAGGGATTTCAGCAGGACCGCCTGCTGCATCGATGCCCTTAGCAGTAAATGTATATGTTGAGTTGGGAACGAAGAAATCGTACTCTCCTGAAATAGCAGCACGACTAAATGTACCGTCAGCCACTGCTGTTGAAACGATACAGAGTGTGTTGGAAACAGCACGCTCTGCAAGACCGGAGGGACTGTTAAGAAGGACAAACTCCTTTGTACCCTCTCTGATACCGCCGAATGTTGCGGAGTTACCGCCGTCCAGGTGGAGAGCATCCTCACAACCCATAGCAAGCATAACCTCTGCCTGCTCCTGAATTGTAAGACCAACAGTCTGTGTCTGAGAACCGTCAGCTGTCATGAGGTAGATCTTGCCATCCTTTGTGAGACCGATAGTCTGACGGGGATACTTTGTTGTCTTGTCAAGACCGGAAACAACTGCGCCGTCCTTAACAATGTGCTGATAGCCGCCGATAGCCTCTTTGATCTGGCCCTTGTAGGTGCTGTAATCACCCTTATTACCGATCATATAAGTGCCATCCTTAAGAACTGCGAAGAAAGCATAGTTGTTGCCTTCTGCTTCGTTAGTTACGTCAACACCCTCCATTACAAACGCACCGGTGGGTTTACCGGTTGTTGTATTGTAATAAGAAGCATTGATACCTGCAACTACTGTGAAAGGCTCTTCGTAGTTCTTCTCCATTGCGGCAACCTGCTCACTAAGAGTCTGAAGACCCCATGTGGAAATCTGGTTGTCCATGTAGTTTGCGTACACCTGTACGGTATCAACAGAAGTATCTACTGTTGTAACATACATCTCAACGCGCTTGTTGTTTTTGTCAAAAGCAACGATTTCGTTGAGTGTAACGCCGGGAGCCAATGTGGACTGATCATCTGTAATAACGTTCAGACCCACAACTTCACTGTAATTATCAGTGACACCTGTGTTTGCGTTCACTACTGCAATATCATCAGAAGCAAATACGGAAACAGGAACAATGCTGATAACCATAATAGCAACGATGAGACATGCAAGAACACGCATAGAAAAACGTTTCATATAGTTTCTCTCCTTAATTATATTTTGTATTCTTTTCGCCTAAAGAATACAATCCATGTATATTATACATCTTTTTGTATACAAAAAGCAAGTATTTTTTGATGTTTTTTATAAAAAACAAACAATCGGTAGAAATACTACCGATTGTCATAAAATAAAGTCAGAAATATGTGAAATACACTTCTACAACTCATATTAGAGAAGAAGAACTATCAGTTTTTGATTGAATCAAAGGCATTGCCAGAACAAAGTATACCATATACCCCACCTCTGTTCTTAAGGAAGCGTTATAGAAAATTATAAGCATACACAGAACAGACATTATCATTGACATCTGACAATACAAGGGATTGCTGTTATTTTTCTTCTTTACAAAAGAAATAACAAAACACAATACAAAAAACAGAACAAAGAATGTGAGACCTGCATAGCCTGTTTCTAAAAACATAAACACAGCAGAAAACCAGACATAATGCAAATCACCATAAATCTGATAAAAGGGTGTATTGAATATATCAAAATTAGAATAATCACAATTACCCAATCCCAAACCAAACAATCTGTCTGAGATATCGGAAAGAATTGTTCTTGATAGTGTGGGAATTGCTGTCAATCTACCCAAGTCATTGTCACTGGAATAATTCTCTGCAGTTGCAATCTCAAAAAGTTTGGAAAAAGTAATTGAACTTCCTTCTCCGAATGTATAGGTAAGAATAGAACTTGCAACCATAATAAGAAACGCCGCAAAGAAAAGAGCAAGAAATTTTCTCCAGGAGAACGATGTCAAAAAAGTAGATAATAATATGATAACAAAAAATACAATAAAAAAGAATTTCAGCTCAGCCATAGCAGAAATAATAAGAGCTACAGCAATCTTTGCAAAACATAGAACAAATCCTTCTTTTTTGCTCATAAACAAAAGAATAGACCTGGAGATGACAATAGCAAAAAATACAATAGTGTATGCGTTACATCCACGATCAACACCGAAGATTCCACCAAGATAATCCTGATTATAACCCAATACAAAGAACTGAAACACAGTAACGATTGCATTAATCCAGAATAATATATCGAGGAATTTCAGACAGTTCTTGATATCATCCTCATTAAAAAACATACAAAAAATAATAAACGCGAAGTAAAATCTGAAATTATTTCTGAATCCCCACAAATAGTACAATACAGACTGAAAATTAAATATATAGCATATAACTGTATAAACAAAAAAAGCAGAAGGTATAACAATAAAAGGTATCAAATCTCTGTTAAAAGCAACCTTTTTTCTCAGAAGAATAAGCAAGGTTGCTAATACCCAAGCTGCATCAATAGTATACTTTATAAAACCGGGCAGGCCTAAAAAATCTAACAAAAAAGATAGAAAAAAAGGCATAATGAAAATGTAATATGCCAACCATTCCGGAAACGTGCGTTTTTTTATGTGTAATATCCCTGTTTTATTTATCATAGAATTCCTCTTATTTTTTACGAGACTTACGCCACAGCATTATGTAACAAAAGAAGTAGCATCTGAACTTCAGAAGCCACCAGAACACTCTTGACTTGGGTGCAGACAAATCAAACACATCTTTTCTGAGTGTTTCCTTAAGAACAGGATTCTTAAAAATCTGCTTAACAGCCTGTCTCTTTTGCTTATCTGAAAGGTCTGTGCTTACAATCTGAAGCATTGTACCTAATGTAAGTGCATGATAACGTGACATTATACTCTTGGAAATTATCTCAGGTAAACCTTTTTCTTCAACATAAGCAATACTTTTTTTGAGAAAATTATCGTTTCTGCTCTGTCGGTCCGGTTTATATGAACGGGATAAAGAATCGCTTCTCTTATAATAGTTATATAAACATTCATGCACAACAGAAACGGTAGATATTTCAGGATAATATTCAAGAGCAAAATAAGCATCTTCAGAAACAATCTCACGCTCTGAGCGGAATCTGACACCACTGGACTTAAGAGTATCCAGGTTATACATTTTGCTCCAGGCACTTACTCCGAATCCCATCTTATATGTAAAAAGGCTTGGCAAAAGCAGGTTAACTATCCCCTTATTATCAAAAACATCACAGGGGACCTTAACCTTTCTGCTCACAATCCGACCATCGTCATAAATGTTATGTCTGCTGAACATTACTACATCAGAGTTATACTCCTCAGCAGAGGCTACACATTTCTCAACCAGAGTGACATCTACACAATCATCGCTGTCAAGAAAGAATATATACTTACCGTTTGCATTATCTATACCGGTATTGCGAGCCATACCCAACCCTGCGTTGACCTTATGAATAACTTTAATTCTGGAATCTTTCTTTGCCCAGTCATCGCACATTGAAGGACAGTTATCAGGAGAACCATCGTCAACAAGTATTATTTCTAAATTTTTATAGGTTTGCTCCACAACACTCTTGATGCATCTGTCAAGATATTTCTCAACATTATAAATGGGCAACACAATTGTAACCAAAGTTTGCATAACTTCTCCTCAATCATTAATAATCTTACCATAGAGAGAATTATAATAATCCAGTTTGTTTTCCCACAAATGCTGTTTTGCTCTATCTGCAATAACAGCACTTGTATCAAGTCCGTTTTGTCTGTCTGAAACTGCGGAAAGTATTGCTTGTTTCAGACTATTTTTAATATCTTCTGTGGTTTTTCCATCATAAAAATAAGCACAGTTATTATTAAGCAATACACTACCACCAAATCGATTGATAGTGATTACAGGCAAACCCTTTGAGATAGCTTCCAGAAGGACTGTTCCTGTAGTTTCCCTTATACTGGGCATAATAAACACATCGGCATTTTCATATTCTTTTGCCATTGCAGAGTATTCAAGTCGTCCTGTAAACACGACCTTATCCTGCAAACCATATTCCCTACACTTGGCTTCAAGTCTGCACCGCTCGGGACCATCACCTGCAATACGGCATAAATAAGGTAAATCCTCCGGTAATTCTCTCAGAACATCCAGCAAAAAACTGTGACCTTTGCGATAAACAAGTCTGCCTGCAACAAGGAAAGTAATATCAGATGGACAATTCTTCCTCTGTTTTCTGTAAACAACCTCTTCCTCGTTTACACCAATCTCAGGGTAAATATTATACGGAACACCATCAATGGAGTCAGAAAGATAGTCCTGTGTCTCCTTATTAACAAAAAGCATATAGTCACATCGTCTGAGTGTGCCTGTTTGCTTATATTTGAATTTACTCCATCTGTTCAGAAAACTTCTCATTCGCTCAATAGTCATATTACCCTTGGCATAACAGCGAAGGCCTTCGGGCAGAGGTTCGCCTCCGCCTATTGGACCGCAGATAAACTTTGTGTTATCAATACTGCCATAGTTACCGATACTTCTGAACTCCACAGGGGTTATCTGATGTATAACATCAATATTCTCTTTTTCACACAACTCCTTGACAAAAGGATAAGCCTTCTTATGCCAGAAGTTCAATCTTATGGGATATAAAGCTCCCTTGAAAAGTTTTTTATATACACTGTTTATATCTACAAAATAAAACTTAGGATTATCAATGTTGTGGGTTTTGATATATTCTTCTATAATCGGTCTGTGTTCTTCCTTTGTTACCACAAAAACATTATTCTTCTTTGCGCTTTCCAAGGGTACATTCCAACCGATTTTTTCCTCACTACCTTTATGAGGTAAACACGAATATGCAATATACAGAATATTCATAAAGGCAGCTCCCTTCACTTAATAATTCAGTTAATTGTATTTATCAGATAATCAACAGCATTGTTCCAATCATACATAAGCACCTGCTGACGGGATGAACCTTTTTTATTAACAGCCTCATCTAGAACAGCATTTATTGTTTGTTTATCAAAGGTATCGATAAAGAAAAAGCCTTCTGCTCCTATAAACTCTTTCATTTCTGCATAATCTGTTGTAACAACAGGTTTGTTGCAGGAAGCAGCCTCCATACAGGATAAAGGCACATCGATACAATTTGCAACCTGATTGACAGGAAAGAAATACACATCTGAAAGTTGATATATTTCTTCAATATTCGGAATATAAGTATCTATGAGTCTTATGCCGGGACAAGCAGTCAAAGCTTCACGAAGAGCTGTATCCTCATCATTTTTTGTTGCAGTGCTGCTTACTAAAAGCACCTGATACTTATTATCAATCTTCATAAGTTGAGCAACATTTCTGCCCTGCTTGATATGACCAACATGAAGAATCACAGGTCTGTCTGAATCAAAGCCGTATTTTTTCTTGAGAGCGGATGACACCTCTGCGGATACAGGAACAAACTTATCTGTATCTACTCCTGTTTTCAGATAAGTGACACGCTTCATACCAACAATATCGGAATGAGCTTTTTGCGCGTCCCTTGAAAAAGTCAGTAGCTGTGCTCTGCTGAGTTTAAGAAAAATCTTGCCAAAAACATTATATGGGCGGTTCAAAGTGGTAACTGCATACAACCCCTTTTTGGCAAACAGAGAGAGAATAAAAATTCTGAGGGCAGAAAAATTATGCCTTGCTGAAAAAGGCACATACAAAACCGGCTCATTTTTCTGTCTTATAATAGAAAAAAGCTTACTGCTCAGCATCAGTTTATTGATGTTAAGATGAATATCGGAAAGGGATGATTCCCGCTGATATGTAATAACAGTAGCATCTTTCTGCTTATTTTTTATTCTCTTTATAAGGCTGTTTGCTAACTTGAGACAACCCTCATCAGCAGTTTCAGTTAAACAGTTAGATAGAATTATCATTACTTCTCCCAAAACAAGCATCTAAAAATGCATTGTAATTATCAAATACAGGCGGATGGGTATTCATATATGAAATAGTATCCTCGTAATTACCACCGGTCTTCAACTGATAGACAAACTTAGGAATCTGCTCAACATCTTTACTATTACAGAAAAGTGTAAAATGCTCAGTAAAAATCTCCATAGGTGGTTCTTTCCCGAACTTATCTTTATATCTCAAAGCAAGAGCCTTTGCTTCAGCAAACTGCTTTTCTTCTCTCTTCTTAACAAATTCACTAAGGGACATTATCCTTTTTGCGGGATTACCTGCATACACACTGTCACTTTCGCAATCTTTGGTGACAATGCTTCCTGCTCCGATAATTACGTTATCCCCTATTGTAACGCCTCTGGTAATAATTGAATTCATACCGATAAAGACATTGTTTCCAATAAACACCGGTGATTGCGCACCAAGTATTCTGCCTTTTGTGTCAGGGTGTTTCTTGATAACAGACCAGGAATAATCATGGGTGATAATAATAACTCCATGGGTGATATTGACATTATCACCAATAGAAATCAACCACGGTGCTGTCGGATCAACAAAGGTATGCTGAGGA
>SVPX01000100.1 GCA_015065665.1 Oscillospiraceae bacterium
CCGCTTGATTTCTGTTTCGTCTAGTTCCAGACAGGACACAGGCATAACGGGAACCTTGTATTTACCTGCCATATCACAGGCAAGGGACTGGCTTTCGGGAGAGGTTGGCTCAAGGCAATTGAGCAGGATGATAAATGGTTTGTTAATCTCCTGAAGTTCGGTTATCACCTTTCGCTCAGCTTCCATATAATCTTCTCTGGGAATATCGCTGATTGTTCCGTCTGTGGTGACTACAAGTCCGATTGTTGAATGATCGGTGATTACCTTGCGTGTACCGAATTCTGCAGCTTTGTCAAAGGGAATCTCCTCATCAAACCAAGGGGTTTTTACCATTCTTGGTATATCTTCTTCTATGTAACCCAGGGCACTATCAACCACATAGCCTACACAATCGATGATTCTGACTGAAGCTGTGGCATTATCATCAAGTTTAATCTGCACCGCTTCTTCGGGAATAAACTTAGGCTCTGTTGTCATTATTGTTCGGCCGCCTGCTGATTGGGGCAGTTCGTCATTTGCACGGGAGCGCCTGTACTCATCCTCAATATTAGGAATCACAAGAGCATCCATAAACCGCTTTGTAAAAGTTGACTTGCCTGTACGCACAGGGCCGACAACACCGATATATATATCACCACCGCACCTTGCGGCTATATCCTGATATATGTTTCTCTGTTCCATTGTTTTGCCTCCACCTGTTTCTGTATATAGTAAAATGTATGTTTTTTCTCTTTATTCTATGACTATGATATTAACCTCTGATTACAAGAAGCATTCTGTCATCTGACAAGGTTTCCTCTGATACTGAATTTTCACTGCAAAGATTATCCATATGAGCGTGGTAGCGTTTCGCAATATCCCACACACACTCCCCTTTATGAGCATAATACAAAGTAAGAGGACAATTCTTGCTGACCGGGTCTTTATCATCATATAAAACCTGAGTTACTTGTCGGAAAGAACAAAGGTTGCAGACTACTGTGCAAAACCGCACATCAAGACGCAGTTCCATACTGTTATCATCAGAGAGTCGGAAACTGACAGAGGTTACCATACAGGAGGAATCTGTAACATCGGTATACGGCTTTTGCAGAGATTCTTCTGTATGCACCTCTACCTGACGCTCAAGGCTTATAATCTCTCCCTCATCTGTACAAGCAAGGATACACACATTCACATTGCCTGTATGATGAAGGGTGGTATCTTTTATGAAACTGTTTACATAGCACTCTTCGGTGAAGATATCAAGGATTCTGCTGATGTTCTTATCCCCAAGGCTTAAAGAGGATTTTACAGCAGAGGATGTTGTGAGAGTTTCTATATCCGATATAATCTTTGCATTTTCAAAGGAAAGATCGGTACAATTGCAGGTTGAATAAGCATCTGCGATATATGTGATTCTGTCTGATTTGTAGCCCATAAGTGAAACGGAGAGTTTAGCCTCAAGATTCACAACAGGTTCCTCGGTAACAAGTTCGTTTCTGAGAAGAAGTTCATAGGAAAGCACCTGTATTCGAATATCACGGACTGTAGTATCAGGGTTTGCGGTGCTGAGTGTCTGCGTAAAAGGGAATACATAAACAAAGCGGTCGGTCTCCCCTGTTGCTACATCGCAGATATAAAGAAGTCGCAGAGTCATTTCACCTTTAAGGGTTATTTTTTCTCCTGTTACAGACACATCTGTGAGCAAAGCATTCAGCTCACTTCGGACAATGGACTCAAGATTTTTGTCTGTCCGCACACTTACAGCTTCGCTGATATTAACAAGTTCCTGCGCAAACTCGCAGAGTTCACATATATCCTCTGAGTGTGTCTTTATCTGCAGGTCATCATAACTGCTGTCGGAACACACAGAGCAACTTTTCTCTGCAATAACCTTTGCGAACAGAGAAAAGGCACCGTGGATAGTCAGTCTGCGTGATGTCAATGCACGGCAATTGATATACTCGGATTTTGTATGGGTCAATATAATATGGTCTGTTGCCTCGCTGTTTAAAGGGAATGTTGCAGAGAAAGGCATAGTCTGTTCACAACAGCGGATGGCTCCCCTGTTGCTGTCACAATAGATAACGCGGATAAGAGATGCACCCTCTACACGCAGTTGTCCCCCCGAAAGATTTCGAGTATAGATTTTTGGAGTGAGTGAACATTTGAGGATTTTCTCAATATCTGCACAATAATCGGGCAGGATAAAATCCATGTCCACAGGTTGCTGAGAAACTGTATCAAGGATTTTTTCTGAAGTGTTCAGTTCACGATTTTTAAGTATGTAGTCCATATTTTTCTCTCCTTCTTTGTTCTATCATATTTGTATTAAGGAGAGGCTCATAATATTACTGCTAAAACAAAAAACCACCGCCTGAAATCCAGGCGGTGGTAAAACACCCTACTTATAGGAAGTAAGTATTATTATTTTGACACCTTGTGAGGTAGTGATTACATACGCTCACCGATGTATGTATCCTCAAGAAGACCAGCAACATACTTCTGAATTTCTGTTGCATCCTTGATTGTGATATAATTGTCTACATCAGCATCTGCACAGGAAGCAGCCTTGCCTGTAAGAGACTCAAGCTTTGCAACCACTTTCTGAATAAGAGTTGCGTCCTTGATGTTTACATGACCGCTAAGGTCTGCATCACCCAGGTAATACTTCTGCTCAGGATCACTGCCTGCATCACCGGGTTTTGTATCGGGAACTGTAACATCAGGCTCTGTGGGCTTATCCTCAGGCTGAGTGTCGGGCTGAGTGTCGGGCTGTGTGTCGGGCTGAGTAACAGGGGGTGTGGGAGGTGTAGGAGGTGTTACAACACCGCCGCTGAGAAGCTTACCGATACGAGCAAGGGGAACTGTGATATGGTCTGCATCTTCCTTCTCGTGAGAAGTTGTGGGGTCCTTGCTGTACTCATCTGCTGCGTTATCCCACATTGAGGGGTCTGCAGGCAGAGAGTTAACACCGGAAGTACCGAATGTTGAAACCTTCATAAGACCGATGCCGTTATCCTCAAGGTAGTCAGCATCAACGCCGAGGAGATCGAGAGGAATGGACATCTCGTAGAACATATCAAGAGACTTCTTATGCTCGGGATCAGAATAGAAATCAATCCACTTTGCAGAATCATCAAGTGTATCATCGGGTGTACGGTTGTTGTAGTGACCATAGC
>SVPX01000101.1 GCA_015065665.1 Oscillospiraceae bacterium
TCTGCCGTTGCTATTGCAGCAGCAATGCATGCAGACCTCTGCCAGATTTACACAGATGTTGAGGGTGTTTACACAGCAGACCCCAGAAAAGTTCCCTCTGCACGCAAACTTGAGGAAATCTCTTATGACGAGATGCTTGAACTTGCTACTCTGGGCGCACAGGTTCTCAACAACCGCTCAGTTGAACTTGCTAAAAAATACGGAATCGAACTTGAGGTTCTCTCAAGCCTTACCAACAAACCAGGTACTATTGTAAAGGAGCATACTAAAATGGAAAAATTACTTATTTCAGGCGTTGCCAAGGATGACGATATTGTCCGCATTTCTGTAACAAACATTCCCGACGAGCCCGGTCTCGCATTCAAACTCTTCTCTATCCTCTCTGCAAAGAACATCAACGTAGATATTATTCTCCAGTCCATCGGCAGAGACAAGACAAAGGATATCTCCTTCACAGTTAACAAGGACAACGGCCAGACTGCAGTTGACCTGCTCACAGAGAAGTTCGTCAGCCGTCACGAAGGCGTAAGCATCTCTATGAATGACAATGTTGCAAAGGTTTCCATCGTTGGTTCAGGTATGGAGAGCCACGCAGGTGTTGCTACAGATATGTTCGAGGCACTCTACGATGCAAATATCAACATCCATATGATTTCTACAAGCGAAATCAAAATCTCCGTTCTTATCCGCAAGGAGTATGCTGACAAGGCTGTTCGTATTCTCCACGATAAGTTCTTCCCCGAGGTTTAATCCGTTAACTTTTTCGAATAATCATAGATATCAGAGGCAATCCTATTCAGGGTTGCCTCTTCTTTTTGGTGATAACAAACCCCTCGACTCAGGCAAATCAGACAATTTTTGCAGATGAATTCTTTATTTTTGCCTACCAGTTAGTTACAAAATTGTCTATTTTTCAAAAAACTATTGACATTATTAGCATTTATCAATAATATGTTTTTAGTGTCAGGAACATAATATTCTGTGTCGTATACAGTTGTTGTGTTTCTCACCAATCACGCCAAGGGGCAAAAAAACAAAATCAACCCGCTTTGCTTGGCATTTTAATGTGCTGTCAAAATAATCTCACGAAGTCAGCACAAAGAAACCACAGGAGGCATTTATTATGGTTTTTGAGAAAGTAAAAGCTATTCTTGCAGAACAGTTCGACATCGATGAGGATACCCTCACAGCTGATACAGATCTTCAGGAAGATCTTGGCGCAGACTCACTTGATGTTGTTGACCTGCTTATGTCCATCGAGGACGAGTTCGAGGTTGAGATTCCCGATGAGGAAATCGAGAACATCAGAACTCTCGGTGAGCTTGTTTCTTACATTGAAGCAAACGCTTAAGTTTAACTGAATCTTTCAAAACCACAGGCTGAGTATCTTTTTACTCAGCCTGTCTTTTTTTCTTCTTATTGTTATTATCATTAATAATCCAAAAACACTTGAAATAATCTGCATTTAAATGTATAATAACTTTATATGTTTATTATCCTGAAGGGGTGTTAATATGGCAGACAATAAAAAAATGGTTGAGGCTATCACCAGCCGAGACGAGGATTTTGCAAAATGGTATACCGACATAGTCAAAAAAGCAGAGCTTGTTGACTATTCAGGCGTCAAGGGTTGTATGGTTATCCGTCCCTACGGTTATGCTATCTGGGAGAATATTCAGCGTGACCTTGACAGAAGATTCAAAGAAACAGGCCACGAGAATGTATATATGCCTATGTTCATTCCCGAGAGCCTTCTCCAGAAAGAGAAAGACCATGTTGAAGGCTTTGCTCCCGAGTGTGCATGGGTAACAGTTGGCGGCAGCGAGAAACTCACAGAGCGTCTGTGTGTCCGCCCCACATCCGAAACTCTCTTCTGCGAGCATTACGCAAAGATTATCAACACTTACAGAGACCTTCCTAAACTCTACAATCAGTGGTGCAGTGTTGTTCGTTGGGAAAAGACAACCCGTCCTTTCCTGAGAACTTCCGAGTTCCTCTGGCAGGAAGGCCACACAATGCACGAAACACAGGAAGAGGCAGAGGCTGAGACACTCCAGATGCTCCGTGTATACGAGGACTTCTACCGCGAGACTCTTGCTATTCCCGCTGTTGTAGGCAGAAAGACCGAGAAAGAAAAGTTCGCAGGTGCAGAGGCTACCTACACAATTGAACCTATGATGCACAACGGTGTTGCTCTTCAGGGCGGTACAACTCACTACTTCGGCACAGGCTTTGCAGAGAGCTTCGGCATCACATATCAGGGCAGAGACAATAAGCTCCACTTCCCCCACCAGACATCCTGGGGCGTATCCACCCGTATGATTGGTGCTATCATCATGGTACACGGTGACGATGACGGTCTCATCCTGCCCCCCAGAGTTGCTCCTGTACAGGTTGCAATTGTTCCTATTGCTATGCACAAAGCAGGCGTTCTTGACAAGGCTCAGGAGGTTGCAGATTCTCTCAAAAAGCAGTTCAGAGTTAAGCTTGATGCTTCCGACAACTCCCCCGGCTGGAAGTTCTCTCAGTATGAGATGCAGGGTGTTCCCCTCCGTCTTGAACTTGGTCCCAAAGATATCGAGAATAACCAGTGCGTTCTTGTCCGCCGTGATACAAGAGAGAAGATTTTTGTTTCTCTTGATAATCTGGAGGCAGAAATCACAAAGCTTCTCGATGTTATTCACGATGCTATGTACAACCGCGCACTTGAAAATATGAAGGCAAAGACCTTTGAGGCTCGTACCTACGATGAGTTCCTCACAACTGCAAAGGAAACTCCCGGATTTATCAAGGCTATGTGGTGCGGATGCACAGAGTGTGAGGAAAAAATCAAAGAAGAAACAGGCGGCGTAAAGAGCCGTTGCATCCCCTTTGAAGAAGAAAACCTCTCCGATGTATGCGTATGCTGCGGCAAACCTGCAAAGCATATGGTATACTGGGGTAAACAGTATTAATCATTAATCCAAAATACTTTAGAGTATCCCCATCACTAAAACGTTATGGAGATAACACACAAAGGAGGTCATATTATGGCAGATGTAAATAACACAAATCTTCCCGAGGAGGAAGTAAGCATTATGGTGCTTGAAGACGACCTTGGCAACGAGGTTGAGTTTGAATATCTTGATGTTATCGAGTACGAAGGCATTGAGTATC
>SVPX01000024.1 GCA_015065665.1 Oscillospiraceae bacterium
GAGCTTTTACAAGATCTTTGCCACTTGCAGTTTCTTTACCCTCAAGGCCTTTTGCAAAACCTCTGAAAAGAAGAGAAAGGATAACACCTGAGTTACCACGTGCACCACGGAGCATTGCAGAAGCAACAACCTTTGCAACCTCGCCTGCGTTATCAGACTCACAAGCAGAAACAGCCTTGACTGCCTCGCTGATTGTCATAGACATATTAGTACCTGTATCACCATCGGGAACAGGGAAAATATTGAGGTCGTTGATTCTTTCCTTCTGAGAGCAGATGTTGTTAGCACCCGAAATTACGGCCTGCTTTAACATAGATCCTGTCAGCATTAGAACACATCCTTATTTTCTGAAATATATTTTATTATTAGAATTCAGTCTGATTTGTATTCAAATCACACCATTGTAATTATAAATGAATATGCGCCCACTTTCAAGCAAAAAAGCATAAAATTGGTTATTTGCATAAAATAAAAAGTCAATTATGAGTACATTTGGCATTTACTCCATAGAAAAATCACTCAATACACATACTCTCACAATATAAAGTTTTGCCTGTTTTTTCGTCTATCTCAAACAAAACACAATCCATTGTACACTCCCCCTGTAAAGGCTCGAAGCGTAAAGGAAGTTTTGTCTTAAAGCTGTCAATAGTAATCTCAGGACGGATGCCCAGTACAGAGTCCCTGGGACCTGTCATACCCACATCAGTAATATATCCAGTTCCGTTTTTTAATATTTGACAATCAGCAGTACGAACATGAGTGTGTGTGCCGAAAACAGCAGAAACCTTGCCATCGAGGTAAAAGCCCATTGAACGCTTTTCAGATGTTGCCTCTGCATGAAAATCCACAATTACAACCTTAGAGTCTATCTTATCAAGTATCTTATCTATTGTACGGAAAGGGCAATCAACAGGAGAAGGATTGTACATATTGCCAATGAGATTAACAACAGCTACAGAATATCTTCCACAATCAAGAACACAAACTCCGCTACCCGGAGTTGTAG
The DNA here is from genome assembly GCA_015065665.1 of Oscillospiraceae bacterium. Taxonomy (GTDB): domain Bacteria; phylum Bacillota; class Clostridia; order Oscillospirales; family Acutalibacteraceae; genus Ruminococcoides. The sequence goes on from SVPX01000024.1 coordinate 1,010, forward strand.
ATTCGGGATAATTTGCAGGGCGGATAATAAACTCATTGTCATCAAGATAAGTATAAATTTCTCTTCTGCGAAAAGAGTGGTTACCAAGTGTTATCACATCAACTCCACTGTGAAAAAGATGGTCAGCTGAAGTAGGCAATACTCCGTTACCATCTGCAGAGTTTTCTCCGTTGCAGATAACAATATCTATTCCAAGGCTACGCTTAAGAGCAGGCAGTTTATCCCTGAGGAATCTGCAACCTACACCTGCAACAACATCACCAATACATAAGACTTTCATTCACATCACCCGATACTGTATAAGTATAAGTAATTATATCATAACATCTATTAATTTACAACAAACTTTTCTTCTATAGCAATATCCTCTGTGCAAGTATAAATAATGTTCATTCTAAAGCTATCAGACGATGTGGATAAACTGGTTTGTGCCTGTATACTTTCACATTCAGAAAGGGAAAACAAACGATAAAGATAATCATCAACAGTAAGTTTTTCTGTTGCAGATTTCTCAGACACGTTGACAGAACCCCTTTCATACTCAACACAATGCTCTGTGGATAACCCTACAGGCATAGATGTTCCGTTAAGAAAAATCAATTGTTTTTCTATCCGAGATGTAGAATTATCTTTTACAGATCTGAATGTCACAGGTAGTTCAAACCAAAAGCAAATAAGTTTATGCCTGTTTACTACACTAACAGGAGTGTTTAATTTTACATTACGGTTAATAATAAACTCCTTATGCCGCTGAGTCTGTGCTATAACCTCTGCATCAGCATGTACAAAAGTTACTTTGCCTGATGGATTTTCATTAACACCGCTAACAAGAAGGGATCCCTGAATAACAGCAGAACCTTCTGACATAACTGCTGTTCCGTATTTAGTATTTATCTCAATTATTATTCCATCGGTTGATGCTTTTATGTTGCAGGGCACATCAGCCTCCAGTATATGTGGCTTCAGGTCTTTTTCCTTAAGTTCCACCTCAGCTTTTGTTCCCATAATGTTAACTGACATCCAGCCGATTTCCTTGATATCCATCACAACACTTCGTTGTATGCTTTTTTCATCCTTGCTATGTTTAAAAGAACCGCTATATAAACCGTGTACGGTCAATGATTCATTCAGACTACTCTCACTTACAGTTGAAACTCCATTGATTTCAACTGTCCAGATAAAACTTTGCATAACCAATAAAATAACAACAAACAAAACTAAGCCTACAGCCAACCCCGCCCTGCTTCTGTACTTATCAATCAAAAATGGCAGACCGTGTCTTCCCACCACCCGAAGTCTGACTGATGATTTTCGGGCTGTTTGTCGTATACTGCGATAATCACATAAAAGCATAGTGCCAAGAAACTTATCGGAATATGGCTTGGCAGAAAAAACAAATCTCCCTTGCCTTATTGAAAGGTTAATAAATCGCTCAGGAAACCTACCGATTATCTCAAAAACAACATAACCTCTCAGCCATCTGATTATCTTAAGTATCATATCATCACCCTAAACTAAATATTCAACAGCAGAAATAAACCCTTCAACAATAATAGATGTGGGCGAAATACACTTAAGGTCCAAACCTCTGCCCTTAATCTGCAAAGACATTTTACCGATACTGACTCTTATCTGAGCATTTGAATATTCAAGTATTCCACGGATACCTTCTACTACCATTCGCTTATTACCTGTGATTTCAACAGTAGGTTTTGCGGAAAGCATATCTCCCAGAGAATAAGATAACGAGGATATCTTATCATTGTTATTTTCAGCATCCTTAAGATTTCTTCTCAAACCTATCACCATCTCTAATTATTTATTAATCTTTATGCTGACATAAGCATATATATTAGTCGGTGAAGAAAATGAATGTTTACAAAACAATCCCTCTAAAAAAAGCTTTGTATATATGGACTATAGCAGGATTAACTTTAGCTTTACTGATGATATTCCCCTCTGAGTGCAGAACAGGTGCCGAAAACGGAGTGTTTCTGTGTATTCAGGTACTTATCCCCTCTCTCTTCCCCTTTATGGTGCTATCTGACTTTATAGTAAAATCAGGGATAACATCAACTATCCCTGCATATATAGAGCGCATAACACAATTTATATTTGCTCTGCCAAAAGAAAGCCTTGCAGTAATGCTCCTATCATTGACAGGAGGTTATCCTGTAGGTGCAAAAACTATAGCATCTATGTACAAAAATAAAAGAATAAACACGACCGAAGCAATGAGGATGTCGCTTTTCTGTATTGCTTCAGGTCCGGGATTCCTTGTAACATTTGTAGGATGCTCTATGCTCAAAGACAAAACAACAGGCTATATACTGTTGCTATCTCAGATAATAAGTTTCTTTATTTTAGGATTTCTATCAAAATATTTTATAAAAGATAAGAAAGAATCCATAACTACTGAAAACACTTGTGAGCCACAATCAATTTCAGAGGCCCTTGTAAATTCAGTTGGGGACGCAATAAAATCCTGCGCCTATATGTGTGCTCTTGTAATTCTGTTCGGGGCGGTTTGTGAAATATATATTGAATGTACCAAGACATATCCGAACTTAATCTGGGTTACCTCACTACTAGAAATAACAAACGGAGTAAAATTCCTGTCTCAAGAATACTCCCCTGTTATAATCTCAGCCATGTGCGGATTCTCAGGACTTTGCGTCCACTTTCAGATATTTTCTTTACTCAGAGATATTAAGATACCTAAACTGAAATTTTATATATACAGAATCCTGCAAGGTATACTGAATGGAACGCTCACATATATTTTTATGCTGATATTCCCACGGAAAGAGTCAGTATTCTCTACAGTCGGCAAGGTAACGCCTGACCTTAACAAAGGAATAACAGGCTGTGTTTTTCTTATAATATGCTGTGTGATTTTTCTTATATCAATAAAAGATACAAAGCATCACACAAACAAATCACTATAAAATTCGGAGGTATTCTATGTGCGGTATAGCCGGATGGTTAAGCAGTTCAACAAATCTATATGAAAAAACATGGATACTGGAAAAAATGTCTGAAACCCTGGAAAACCGAGGTCCCGATGAAAAAGGATACTATGTAACAAAAGAATGCGCTATGATTCATCGCAGACTATCGGTAGTAGACATTGAACACGGTAAACAACCTATGTCTGCATTTTATGCAGGGGAAACCTATGTGCTGGTTTACAACGGAGAGTTATACAATACTGAGGAAATCAGAAACGAACTTATCACAGCAGGATATGACTTTGAAAGTCATAGTGATACTGAAGTTGTCCTGAAAAGTTATATACATTGGAAAGAAAAATGTGCAGAAAAATTCAACGGAATCTTTGCTTTCGGTGTTTACGAAGTAAATAACCATAAGCTCTATTTATGCCGTGACAGAATAGGAGTAAAGCCCTTATTCTATACACATAAGAATAAGGACTTTGTATTCGGTTCTCAGATTAAAACAATATTATCCAGCACTGTGGCTGAGCCTGTCATCAACGAAGATGGTTTATACGAGATATTCTTTTTAGGTCCAGCACGAACCCCGGGGCAAGGCATCTTCAAAGATATCAAAGAACTGAAACCGGGAGAATACGGAGTATATCAGAACAATACTTTCAACATTACAACCTATTTCAGATTAAAAGCCTATGAACACACAGAAAACGAAGAAGAAACTATAGATCATACTAGATATCTGATACAGGATTCTATAAGACGACAACTGGTTTCTGATGTGCCCTTATGCTGTTTCCTATCAGGTGGTCTGGATTCAAGTATTATAACCCAGACAGCCTCATCTTATTTCAAAGCAAACTCAAAAGGCAGACTGAATACCTATAGTGTAGAATATAGAGACAATGAGAAGTATTTTACTAAAAGTCTGTTTCAACCAAACTCAGACACAGATTATATACATCTCATGATTAACAGTGCAGACACAAAACACCATCAGATTATACTGGATAACAGCACTCTTGCTGAAGCGCTGTATGATGCAACCTGTGCAAGGGATTTACCCGGAATGGCAGATGTAGATTCATCCTTGCTACTATTCTGTAAAGAAGTAAAAAAAGACTTTACGGTTGCCTTATCGGGCGAATGCGCAGATGAATTATTCGGCGGATATCCCTGGTATCACAATCGGGAAGTACTCTTTGAGGATACATTCCCCTGGTCGAGAAATCAGGATATACGCAGGAAGGTCATAAAAAAAGGTTTATTTCCTAAAGGCGAAGAGTATGTAAGAGAAAGATACGCAAACACAATCAAGAATGTTGATAAACTCCCCTACGACTCTGAACTGACAGCCAGAATGAGAGAGATGTTCTCACTAAATTTTTACTGGTTTATGCAATGTCTTCTGGACAGGAAAGACCGATGCTCCATGGATTGTGGTCTTGAGGTACGAGTTCCTTTCTGCGACTACAGAATTGTTGAGTATGCGTACAATATGCCTTGGGAGTTAAAAGCGTATCAAAACAGAGAAAAGGGTATTGTGAGAAAAGCCTTTGAAGGTATACTCCCCTATGACATCTGTTACAGAAAAAAGAGCCCATATCCAAAAACCCATAATCCTGTTTACTTCAGAATCGTTTCAGACAAAGTCAGAGAAATTCTTGATAAAAAAACCATACTCACTGAAATGCTCAACAAACAAAATATAGAAAATCTCATACAAAACCCCGACAATATTCCAACCCCTTGGTATGGTCAATTGATGAGGACGCCACAGATTCTTGCTTATATCATCCAACTTGACACCTGGTTTGACAAATACAAAGTTACGATAGAATAATCTTACTGTACAAAAACTGTAACCTGTGATAAAATGAATTTATTGAGGTGACAGTATGAACAAGGAGCGATATTTATATAACAAAGAATGGTTTGAGAATCATCAGAAATCACTTAAGGTCTTGAAATTCCTATATAAGACTCTACCCCTGCTTATGGTATTTGCTCTGCCTTTGCTGGTTTTATTCAAAGGTCTCAGAGGAATTGACCACGATTTTTTCAGGATGATATATATACCCTTCTTTGTACTTGTTGTAATCACAATACTCCGAAAGATTGTCAAAAGACAAAGACCATATGAAAAATACAACACCGAGCCAGTTATAAGCAGAGACGGAAACGGTGATTCCTTTCCCAGCCGTCATACTGCATCAGCATTTATCATTGCTATGGCAGCAATTCCTGTTTCAACGCTTGTTGCAGTTGCACTATTGATAGTTTCTCTCCTCATCGGAATAAGTAGAATTCTTTCTGGAGTACATTATATCAGCGATGTAGTAGCAGGAGCAGTTGTCTCCATACTGACAGGAGTTGTGTTCTTTATAATTCTATAAACGCAAAAAGAAAGCACCGTGTTCTGAATTAAAGTACACGGTGCTGTTATTATATTACAGATAAATCTTTGATAACTTCTGAGGCAATAATAAGTCCTGCTACAGACGGAACAAACGCATTGCTCGAGACAGAGGGTTTTCCTGCAAAGTCAAGTTCTCCTTGTGGCTTCTGAGGAATTTCTTTGGTATAAACAGTTTTAACGTGAGTAATGCCCTTTTCCTTAAGAAGTCTGCGCATTGTTCTTGCTAAAGGACACACAGAGGTCTTACTTAAATCTGCAACCTCAATCATTGTAGGATTAAGTTTATTACCAAACCCCATACTACTGATAACAGGGATACCGAGAGCATTTGCTCTGCAGATTATATCCACCTTTGCACTTACAGTATCAATAGCGTCCACAATGTAATCATAAGGTGACAAATCAATAAGATGTGAATTTTCGGGAGTATAGAAAATATCAAAACAATTAACCTTAATATGAGGATTGATAGAAAGAATTCTCTCTTTTATAACCTCTGTCTTCTTTCTACCGATTGTACCTTCAAGGGCTATAATCTGTCGGTTAAGATTGCTTTTTGCAACCACATCAGGGTCAACAACATCAATGGCGCCAACACCTGAACGAGCAAGTGCTTCAACTGTATAACCGCCAACACCGCCGACACCGAATACTATTACCCGTGAATTCTTGAGTTTTTCCATTGAGTCTTTGCCAAGTAAAGCCTCAGTACGAATAAATCTATCCATTATACTTCCTCTTTAGTTATCAATTCAAGAAGTTCTTTTTCCGTAAGAAACCCCTTTGATGCTCCATTATCACCAATTTTATAAGATGCAAAATATACCGCTTTTTGAAGAGAATCAAGAGGATCTTTGCTCTGGGCATAAAAATGAATAAATGATGAAAAAAGGCTGTCACCTGCTCCTACTGTGTTCTTTACAGGTCGGGTAGACACTGCAGGAACAAAGATAAATGAGTTATCAGTGCGGGTATATAACAAAGCACCCTTGCTACCCATTCCAACTACAATAATCTGAATATTATAGGCATCAGCAACAGATGTTACAAATTCCTGCTCTCTGCCCATAAAGTTCTCGTTGCTGATAAAAAGAATATCAGCAACACGCATAAAACGAGCATTATACTCATCGTGAATATCAGAAAGACAATGAACATCAGATGCAATCAGCACACCCTTGTTCTTTGCAATATGAAGAAGTCCTGCGGAATAATTGATATTACACATACAAGCAATATCACAACCTTCTATTGCAGAAACGAAAACATCCTCATCATACTGAAGATCTTGATTATCAGCAAGGTCACAGATTATATTCCTTCTGCCCTCTTTATCATAAAGAATAACAGACTGCGCTGTACTTTTGTTCTTACAAAGAACATTGTTTGTGCTGATACCCTGTGCTTCCAGTTTTGTTCTGATAATTTCGCCTGCACTATCATCCCCTGTAAAGGAACAAAGCACCACATCATCCCCGAGAGTATTGAGTGCAAGTGACAAATTGAAACCTACTCCTGCAGGATGTGAAGAAACACCAAAAAACCTATAATCAACGGGTCTGTACTCTATAGGAAAAAAATCAACAGAAACAGTAGTTTCCATATTTACAAGTCCGCAAACAAGAATTCTGCTCATAAATAAATCTCCTTTTTCAATTAATTAGATTTTATTACAAATTTTAATAGCCGTCAACTTTAACTTTTCTGCCATAATTCAAAACATAAGGTTAATAATAATGAAACAAGCAGAGGAGGAATTAAAGTGGATATACTTAACATTGAAAAGTCGCAACATAGTTTAAGAGAAAAAATAGGAAAAGGCAACAATTTCGCTGCAACCTTGATACTTAGCGCCGCAATTATTCTGAGTTTATCATATATAATAGATTCGATTCACAACGGAAACACAGGACTTGCTATTGGTGAAACATCCGCTCTTGCAAAGATACTATACAGAAACGGCACATTGATAAATAAGCTTATCGCTCCTGTGTTATCTGGCGGTATTGCAATATACACAGGAGGCTTCAGCGCTTTATCTGCAGGATTAATCGGCGGCATACTGACAGGAACGGGAGTTACTTTCAATTTTCCTTCGGGTAATTCTGAAGCTGTTACAGGTATATACGGATGTATTCTGGTGGGAATTATTGCAGGTTATTCTGTAAAAATGGTAGATAAACTGCAATGCAAACTGATAAATAATAAATCTGGTTTTAATGTAATACTGCCAACGGTTATATCCATATTACTGACTATTATCTCCGTGTTTTTCTTAGATTATATTTCTCACACAATAAACGGACTTGTATCTGTAGGTATTGCTGCTGCAGGAGATTACAATAAAATGATACTGGCAATCTTATTATCAATAATGATTTCTGTTGATATTGGCGGACCGTTATACCTTGCTGCTCTTGTATATGGTGTTGCGTCCTTCGGGACAAACGAACCGGAGATAATAACACTCGTTACTGCCGCAGGTAGTGTACCAGCACTAAGCATAGGGCTTTCCTGTATAGTATTTACAGACAGGTTTTCAAACAAAGAAAAGCACTATGCAACTGCAGGAATGTTCTGCGGATTATTTGGTATCAGTCAAGTGGTTATTCCCTATTATGCATCAAGGTTTCACAGAATAATCATTCCCTGTGTTACAGGTTCCGTAATCAGCGGTGTACTGTCCCTTATATTCGGGTGCACACTTAACTCTCCTGTTGGTGGTATCCTTGGGATTTCAGACAGCAGAAGTCTTTTGTATTTTATTATATCTGTCTTAAGTGGAGTGTTTTTTTCTACTGCTATAATGGGATATACACTTTATTCTGTCAACAAAACCGATAACATCTCAGAAGAAACAACCAAAACACCCGAAAAAGCACCTGCATAAAAGCCGCTGCGGATAACCGCAACGGCTCTTGTCTTTGCTATTCAATTATCTTTCCGCCGCCGACTACCGTATCACCGCAGTACAGAACAAGGGATTGTCCTGCTGTTACTGCACGTTGGGGTGTATCAAAACGGACACAGAGTTTCCCCTCCTCTGTAACAAATGCAGTTCCGCTCTGCTCTGTCTGATTATACCTTACCCTGGCAGTAACCTGAATTTCTTCTGTTATTTCTTCTACAGAAATAAGATTGACCTCTTCGGCATAAACAACATCAGAGAACAAATCCTCGTTGAATCCAAGGGTTACAGTGTTCTTATGCATATCTTTGGAGAGAACATACATAGGTTGCGGTAAAGCAAGTCCAAGTCCCTTACGTTGTCCCCTTGTATAGCATACGGCTCCCTTATGTCTGCCGAGAACCTTGCCTGAAGTATCTATAAAATCACCCTCTTCAGTTGCGACAGAACAATAGTCTCTCAGATAATCGTAGTAATTACCTGTTATAAAGCATATATCCTGACTATCTTTTTTATTGGCGTTTATAAAATTCTCTTTCTGAGCAATCTCTCTTACTTCAGTCTTTGTAAGTTCACCTACAGGCAGAAGAAGTCTTGAGAGCATTGGCTGAGTCAGATTATAGAGAACATAACTCTGGTCTTTGGATACATCCTTACCTTTGTGAAGTTCATATCTGTCTGTATCTTCATTATATGCAACACATGCATAATGGCCTGTTGCTACATAATCAAAGCCGTTTTTATCTGCATAATCAAAAACGAAAGGCAGTTTTACATAGCGGTTACAATCAACACAAGGGTTTGGAGTTTTACCCTCAAGATAAGTTCTTGAAAACCTGTCGATCACTTCTTTTCTGAACTCTTCTCTGTAATCGGGATTCACAAATTCTATATTCAGTTTTTCGCATAATTTCTCTGCATCCTGTGTATCGGTAGAATCGGGTTTATCATATAACCTGAGCATAATACCTGTTACATCATAACCGCGGGATTTAAGAAGGAAAGCTGCAACAGCACTATCTACACCGCCGCTGAGAGCCACAAGAACTTTTTTATTCATAAGATTTACCTATCCTTGAATCAATATATATAAATATTATCACAGCAAGTTAAATACTTCAAGAAAAAGAAGTTGACAAAACCGTAAATTGTTGTTATATTATTCATGAAAAAAATAATGACTGCCACCGGGTAGGATAATGCTAAGCATTCGTAGCACATCGTTAGGTCTTTGAAGATGTGTTGACGAGTGCTTTTTTTACGAGGTTTTTATGAAATATTTAGAAAATCCTTTTAAATCCCTTAACAGATTTGAACTTATATTATGGATCACTTCACTTATTGTAGTAGGTGCATCATATCTTCTTGTCAGCACATCTGACATTTTACCTTTATGTGCATCGCTAATAGGAGTAACTGCACTTATATTTGTAGCAAAAGGACGCTCAATAGGACAAGTGCTTACAATTGTGTTCTCTGTGTTCTACGGAATAATATCCCTCAGAAATCAATATTACGGAGAGATGATTACATATCTTGGAATGTCCGCCCCGATGGCTTTTGTTGCTCTTATAGCCTGGATTAGAAACCCATACAAGAACACGAAAGAAGTAAAAGTAAACAGCATTAGCAAAAAACATCTAACACATATGTTAATATCATGTATTGCAGTAACCATTGGTTTTTATTTTATATTAAAAGCAATCGGTAACGCTTCTCTGGTATTCAGCACAATATCTGTTACAACAAGTTATCTGGCATCGTATCTTACAGCATTAAGAAGTCCCTACTACGCACTCGCATACTCAGCAAATGATGTTGTACTGATTGTTCTGTGGATAATTGCATCAATAGAAACTCCTGTGAATGTTCCTATGATTGCGTGTTTTGTAATGTTTCTTGCAAATGACCTTTACGGGTTTTATAACTGGAAGAAAATAAAAAAAAGACAGAATTAAACTAAGGCATCTGCAGACTGCAGGTGCCTTAGTTATTATTTAATATTCTTATTGTTAATTTTATAAACAAGAAATTTGTAAAAATCCTCTGCGTATTCGCTTCTCGGAAGATTATCATATAATTCAATTATTATCTCACGATTGCACTGAGGAGAACTGATTTCAAGAAGTTTTACATTCTCGTTATTGAATTCTCCCCAAGAGTATTCAGGCCAGAAAGCAACTCCGCTACCTGTACTGATTATATTCTGAACTGCTGTGGGAGAGTCGGACTCAAACATAACCTTAGGATAGAATCCTGCCTGTGAACAAAAATCATTACATATAACACCGAAAAGACGAGCACTTGAAAGCATTACAAACTCTTCCTTGCGAACTTCTTTTAAATCAATATGATCCCTCTCAGAATACTCAGAGGTCTTTGGTACAGCAAGATAGATTTCTTCTGTTTTCACATATCTATTCTTGAAGGGAACAACCTCATTGTTACTAAGTCCGTTTGTTTTGATTACAATATCACAATCGGTTCTCTGCTCATTTTGTTCAAAATCGAACATTGCATCAGGATGAGACTTTCTGTACTCAACAATAGCATCTATAACAAAAGCAGACGCAGCAAGGATATTAAGCCTTATGGTTTTGCTGACGCGATTCTTCATCTTATTGATACCTGCAGGAATACTATCAATCTCCGGAAGGATTTTTTCAAGTCGTTCTTTCAGATACATACCGTAATCTGTCAATACAATATTTCTGCCTTTCTTCACAAACAATTCTACTCCCAACTCATTTTCCAGGGACTTAATCGCTTGTGAAAGTGCAGGCTGTGCTATAGAAATATACTCTGCCGCCTTGGTCATATGCTGAAGTTTTGCAACAATATAAAAATATCTGAGTTTCTGTAATTCCATATATTCACCTTATATTCATAAGTATTTGTTATAGGTTTTATAAGAATAATATATTTTACTTTTAGGTTTGTCAAGAGTATTATATAGAAAACTCAGATAAAGGAGACAAACAATATGACACAGATTTTCGAATTCATTATGCTTATTTGCTTTGGTTTATCCTGGCCTATCTCGGTATACAAAAGCATAACTTCCCGCTCAACTCAGGGTAAGAGCCTTGTATTTATCCTGGCTATTATTGTTGGATATATATGCGGAATTATAGGAAAACTCAGCAGCGGACAGTTAACTTATGTACTGGGACTTTACATTTTCAATCTGACAGTTGTCTGTGCAGACCTAGTACTCTACTTCATCAACAAGAAAAGAGAAGAAAAAACAGTATAATCAGAGACATCAAACTATTTAGAAATCATTCGATGATATTCTGATATCATCTATATAATTACATTCATCCTTAATATAGATAAATATGTACATCTTTTTCATATCAAACCTACGAATATTCGTGCAATTATAAATCTTTCAAAGAATTATGTAATCACTCTGTAGTGATATACTTGTTGCCGGTTATTAATCCTATACTAATGAGGAGTGGGTATAATGAAAAAAAGTTTTTATCTGAAGCCAAAACTTTTCTCCACAATGAAAACCTATTCAGGTCAGCAGTTTATGAAAGACCTTGTTGCAGGTATAATTGTGGCAATAATCGCATTGCCTCTGTCAATTGCTCTGGCTCTCGCATCAGGCGTTGAACCTGCTTGTGGTATTTACACAGCAATTGCTGCCGGCTTTGTCGTGTCTTTTCTTGGCGGTAGCCGAGTACAGATTGCAGGTCCTACTGCAGCTTTTGCAACAATTGTTGCAGGCGTTGTTGCGGCGCAGGGTATGGATGGATTGTTCATTGCAACAGTAATTGCAGGTATTATGCTTATACTTATGGGTGTGTTTAAACTGGGTTCACTTATTAAGTTTATCCCCCATACAATCACAACAGGTTTTACAGCAGGTATTGCAGTTACAATCTTTATCGGACAGATAAAGGATTTTCTCGGCTTGTCCTATGCCGAAGGTCTGAAACCTATTGAAACAATCGAAAAAATCGAAGCAAACATTGCATCCATCGGTACATTCAGTTGGCAGGCTTTGGTTGTAGGTCTTGTATGTCTTGCGATTCTTATAGTTTATCCAAAGTTTGAAAAAAGAGTTCCCCCCTCACTTATTGCTGTTGTGGCAGGCGCTCTTATGGTTGCATTTATTCCCTCATTCCAGGAGGGTGTATTCACAATCGGTGACCTTTACACAATCCCTTCAGGTCTTCCTAAAGTTGACTTTGGCGGTATGGACTTCAGTTTTGATAAAATCAAGGCTGTTATCCCCGATGCATTCACCATTGCAATTCTGGCGGCTATTGAATCTCTGCTTTCCTGCGTTGTAGCTGACAGTATGGTAAACTCCAGACACAACTCAAATATGGAGCTTGTAGCACAAGGCGCAGGCAACATTGCATCTGTATTCTTCGGCGGTATTCCTGCAACAGGTGCTATTGCAAGAACAGCTGCAAACGCAAAGAATGGCGGCAGAACCCCTGTGGCAGGTATGGTACACGCGGTTGTACTTCTCCTTGTTGTACTCTTCCTTATGCCTTATGCAGAACTTATTCCTATGCCTGCAATCGCGGCTATTCTGTTCATTGTTGCATATAATATGAGTGAGTGGAAGAAGTTTGTCCGCATTGTAAAGACTGCACCCAAGAGTGATATCATCGTTATGGTGACAACTTTTGTTCTTACAGTTATTTTTGACCTGGTTGTTGCAATTGTTGTTGGACTTGTACTTGCGGCAATTCTTCTGATGAAGAGAATGAGTGAAGAAACTTCTGTTGAAGGTTGGAAGTATATTGACCCTGAAAATGATACAGACAGCATTGAACTGAGAAGTGTCCCCAAGAATGTAAGAGTTTATGAGATAAGCGGTCCTCTTTTCTTCGGTACAGCAGACACAATTATGGATATCAGACTCAAGGATTACACACGCTGCCTTGTGCTGAGAATGAGAAGTGTAACATCTCTTGATGCTACTGCTATGAACTCTCTTGAGAGCCTTTACAAAAAATGCAAAGAGCAGGATGTTAAACTTATTCTCTCCCATGTTAACACTCAGCCTATGGCTGTTATGAAAAAAGCAGGATTTATCGATACAGTAGGTGAAGAGTGTTTCTGTGCTCATATTGACGAGGCACTTGAACTTGCCAGTAAAATCACCCCATAAGGAGAAGTTAAAATGGTTAAACACATTATCCTCTGGCAATTAAAAGACGAACTTACTGCTGATGAGAAAGTTCTGATTAAATCAGGTATTAAAGAGGGTCTTGAGAGCCTTATGGGCAAAATTGACGGCCTTGTTGAAATCAAAGTAGAGTGTGATGGTTTGGAGTCTTCCAACGCAGATATTATGCTGTACTCTGTGTTTGAGAACGAAGCTGCTTTAAAAGGCTATGCTGTTAACCCTGCACATGTTCAAGTAGCAGATACAAAGGTTCGCCCCTATACAAAAACAAGACTTTGCCTTGATTTTGAATGCTAAAATATATAAGCAACCTGCTGTATTACACAGCAGGTTTTCTTTATAAACATAACATAATTCTCTTTATATCTTGTCATTATGACAAAAAGGCTGTATAATTGCTATGTTATTATAAAAGCAAAGGATGTTTATATAATGAGAAAAATCAAAACTTTTCTGAGAAGAGTTGCTTCCGGCAGTTTCAAGAGATTCTTCCGCAACCTTAATATCGTTCACGAAGAATCCGGCAAAAACAGGATTATACTTTTCTTTGATATGGTTATCAGTATGTTCACCTATGGTGTAGGATATCTTGACTATATGACCTTCGGTTACGCTTACATCAAAAAAGATAAACGCAAAACCTTTATGACAATGGACGATAACATTCAGATGTGCAGAAAAATGAATCAGGCAGAGGCATCTGATGTATTTGAAAACAAACTTATTTTCAGCAAGACTTTCTCTGAATATCTTGGAAGAGATTATGTGGATTTACAGGAAGGCTTTGATAATTTCGCAGAATTCTGTAAAGGTAAAGATACATTTTTTGCTAAACAGCCTGTTTCGTTTGGCGGTCTGGGTGTAAAGAAAGTTACACTTGCGGGACAGGACCTTAAAGTTGTTTATGATGAACTTATGGAGAATAAAATGTTCCTTGCTGAGGAAACTATCACACAACATCCTGTTATGAACAAACTATGTGAGCGTTCAGTAAACACAATCCGCGTTGTTACAATTGTAAGCGATACAGGAAAACCTCATCTCATCTATGCACTTATCCGCATCGGTTCAGGCAAAAATGATGTTGATAACGTTACAAGCGGCGGAATGTATACTCTGCTTTCACCTGAGGGCAAAATTACTCACCCTTGTTTCTGCGATAAAACGGTTACTTACTATACAGAGCATCCCTTTACAGGTTGTCCTTTTATCGGTTTTGAAGTTCCCTACTTCAAAGAAGCGGTAGAACTCTGCTGTAAAGCTGCTCTTGTTGAAAAACGCATCCGCTATGTTGGTTGGGATATTGCAATCACCCCCAACGGTCCTGTACTTGTTGAAGGAAACAGCCTCCCGGGCTACGATATGCCTCAGAACCACAGATTCCACGATGACGGTTGCGGTATTAAGGCTGTGTTTGAAAAAGCTATAAATGATTGATATATTACATCTCAAAACCCTCCATCAATGTTTGTGATGGAGGGTTTTATGTTACATAATAAACATATTCTTGACAAAGCAGATGTGATATTATAAAATAACAAAGCAATCCAAATTGCTATGTATCAATACACAAAATGTAAAAAATGATTTGCCCCCTTAGTTAAATGGATATAATAAACCCCTCCTAAGGGTTAGTTGTGGGTTCGATTCCCGCAGGGGGTGCCAGGCTGTCGACAGTCATTGTGTGTGAACTTGTATCTGTTGGCTGCAAAGATGGCGTAACCTGCATTCACACGCGGGTGATTGTAAAGTGGGAATCATTCCCCATCGCCATACCAAAAATTCACCGTCTCGGATGAGGCGGTTTTTTATTTGTATCAAATCGATAAATGTGATTTCCTCTGAAAACATCATATAATAACTGACAGAATTTGCTTTATTATTGACTATAACCCCCTTATGAATTATAATAATATATTATAGAATTTTCTCGGAGGCTATAAATATGGCTCAGAAAAAGCTCAAAGCAAAGCAATCAAACAAGAATATTTTTTCTGCCTTTTTCGGTTGGATAAATAACACAGAAACCATGGGTAAGTTCATTCCTGTTTACTCGGTGTGTTTCTGTTTACTGGCTTTACTCATATACTTCCCCTTTATCATAAGAAACAACTCTCTTATATGGGAAACCGATGGTTTGAGTCAGCACTACCCCGTGCTTGTATATTACGGCAAATGGCTGAGAGAGATTCTTCACAATATTTTTATTGAACACAGTTTTACTATTCCAACCTGGGATATAAACATCGGTCTCGGCTCAGATATTATCACCACTTTCAATTATTATGGTTTTGGGGACCCTTTGTGTGCGGTTTCTGTATTTGTTCCGGAAGCATACACAATGTATCTGTACAACGCATTGATTATTATCAGATTATATCTTGCAGGTTTGTTCTTCTCCCTCTTCTGCTTTAGAATGAAGCAAAAAGGTGTAGAGGTTATGCTGGGTGCTTTTGCCTATATCTTCTGCGGATTTTCAATCTTTGCATCTGTGAGACATCCTTTCTTTACTGTTCCTGTGATGCTTCTGCCCCTCCTTTTATATGGTGCAGAAAAAATTCTCAGCAAGGAAAGCCCTGTACTGTTCACAGTTGCAGTTTTCCTGTCTTTTCTGATTAACTTCTACTTCTCCTATATGCTTATTCTGATTACCGTTGTTTATGTTTTAGTCAGATTTTTTACAGGCAAAGAAAAAAAGAAAATCAAAGACTTTTTCAGCAGTCTGTTTAGATTCATCACTTCAGGCATAATAGGCGTTATGATGGCGGCTATAATTCTGTTACCTGTTCTGATTGTATTTATGAACAGCAGCCGTAGTGATATTGTAAGAGAAACACCAATACTTTATGATGCAGCTTATTATGTTGGATTATATGCCGGATTCTCAGGTTATTCTGTACCCGGATTCTGGACCTATACAGGCTTTATTCCTGTTACAATTATTTCTGCTCTGCTGCTTTTCAAGCAAAAAGGAGAACACCGCTCACTTAAAATTCTGTTCGGCATATCCGCTGTAATTCTGCTTATACCCTACCTTGGCAAAGTAATGAACGGTTTCACCTATGTTGCAAACCGCTGGATATGGGCATTTGCTATGCTGGTGTCTTATATCTTTGTAGCTATGTTCAAGCATCTTGTCAAGCTGACTGTCAAAGAAAAGAAATATCTTTTTATTGCAGGTTCTGTTTACATTCTCAGTTGTGCAGTTATGCTTAATCTGAGAAACAATGTATCTGCAACTGCACAGATTATTATTCTTGCATTTATCCTTATTCTTCTTTTATCAGCAAAAGAACTATTCGGAGAAAACAGCAAGAAGATAATAACCAACACACTTTCTGTTCTATGTGTTGTTTCCCTCTGCATTAACTCCTTCTTCTGTTACTCTGCAACAAACGAAGACTATGCAAGTCAATTTATTGATATGAAAGATGTAAACAAGATTATCACAGATTGTATCAGCAACAAAATGGCAAACAGAATGAGTAGTGAGGAATTCAGCAGATACGAACAAACTCCCAATAAAAAAATACGCAATCAGAGTGTTCTCAACGGCACTCATGGTGTGGCATTTTACTGGAGCCTTACTGACAGCTATGTGGCTGAATTCTTAAGAGAAACCCAGGGCGTTACCTACGTTGCTCACGATTATGTTAATATGAACAGAAACACCGCAGTCGATGAGTTATTCGCTGTAAAGTACTTCTTTACTAAATCTAAAACTCAGCCTGTCCCCTATGGATATGAATATGAACAAAGCATCAAAACAGCAGAAGGTGAATTCCACGTTTATGTTAATCAGAATCCTCTACCGTTGGGATTCGGCTATTCTGAATATATTACAAGAGACGAATATGACAACTTAACCGCCGCTGAAAAGCAGGAAGTTCTTTTGTCTCATATTCTTCTTGAAAATAATATAGAAGAATACAGTAACAGCAATTACACCCTCACATCTAAAAAACTGAATTCAATTATCGAATGCGATGAGAACATATCCATCGAGGGTAATTGTATTACAGTAAAAGAAAACAAGGCTAAGCTTACTTTCAAATTTAACGATGTAAAGGATTGCGAACTTTATCTTGATGTAAAAGGTATGTATGCTGAAGATGAGTTGTGGTCATCTGACATAATGAAATTAAACGGCGAATGGAAGAAGATGAGTATGTCAGAAAAATATCCTGTTCTGAGAAAGGAACTTATGAGCAGAGACGTGAAATATTATATGGTTTCTGCTAAGTCAGGCAACTGCACATATAACTTCAATGTTGCTACTCCTACTTATCAGGCTTATGATGGTAATCATAATTTCCTTGCAAACACAGGATATTCAGAGAATAGCAGAAACGCCCTCACACTTACCTTCTCTGACGCAGGAGTTTACAGTTTTGAAAGTATGGATGTAATTATGCAACCCATGGATAATTACGATACCAATGTAAGAAACCGCAGTAAGAATGTGCTTGAAAATGTAAAATTGATTGACAACGGATTTACAGGCACAACAGAACTTTCAGAGCCTCAGTTGATGTTCTTCTCAGTTCCCTATTCTGATGGATTTGAAGCTTTCGTTGATGGCGAGAAAGCAGAGATTCTCAGGGCAAACACCTGGGGTATGGCACTTGACCTCGAAGAAGGTGAACATACCATTGAATTCAGATATCACACAAGAGGTCTGAAGGCAGGTGCATATATCAGTCTTGCAGGTGTTATTGCTTTTGCAGGGATGATTGTTCTTGACAGCCGCAAAAAGAATAAATCTAATAAATAAAAGTAAGCTCATTACAACCTATGATGATTGTAATGAGCTTTTTCTTTTAAAACTTATCGTCTTTTCTTTGGCTTTCTGCTTTGATTGCGATTGTTATTCTGAGGTTTGCTCTTAGTAATGTTTCTGCCCGGTTTATTTGCAGGTTTCTCTGGAGCAAGAGGTGTTACAAGACAATTCTTGCCTGTACCGATTAAATCGTGTCTGCCTGCTCTGCGCAAAGCATCGTGAACTACTCTGTGGTTTTCAGGTTTATAATACTGAAGAAGAGCTCTCTGCTCGGCTTTCTCGCGAGGAGTACGGGGCACATATACTTCTTCCATAGTATAAGGGTCAAGTCCTGTATAGAACATACAGGTTGAAACTGTACCCGGTGTGGGATAGAAATCCTGAACCTGCTCGGGATGAAGTCCTTCTTTCTTGAGGAACTTTGCAAGTTCGATTGCATCGTTGAGAGTACTTCCCGGATGAGATGACATAAGGTAAGGCACAAGATACTGCTTTTTACCTATGCTTTCTGTCAGTTCATAGAAACGCTTTTTAAAGCGATTATAAACAGTAACAGGCGGTTTTCCCATACGCTTAAGGACATTTTCGGAACAATGTTCGGGAGCAACCTTAAGCTGTCCGCTGACATGATGCTCCACAAGTTCCTTGAAGAAAGTTTCATCCTTATCTGCAATAAGGTAATCAAAACGTATTCCTGAACGGATAAACACTTTTTTAACCTTGGGAAGTTTACGAAGTTTGCGAAGAAGTGACAGATAATCACTGTGGTCTACATTTACAGCAGGACAAACTGTTGGAGCAAGGCATTTCTTATCCGGACAAAGTCCTCGCTTAAGCTGAACATCGCAGGAGGGGCCTCTGAAGTTCGCAGTAGGTCCGCCTACATCGTGAATATAACCTTTGAAATCAGGCATTTTGGTGATTTCAACTGCTTCTTCAATAACAGATTCGTGACTGCGACAACTAATCTGTCTGCCCTGATGATAAGCAAGAGAACAGAAGTTACAGGCACCATAGCAACCGCGGTTATGGATAATAGAAAACTTTACTTCTTCAATACCCGGTACACCGCCTATAGCCTCGTAGGAAGGGTGATATGTACGCATAAAGGGTAAAGAATAAACCTCATCCATCTCTTGCATTGAAAGAGGTTCAATAGGTGGATTCTGAATTACAATCTTGTCTCCATGACGCTGAATAACAACGGAGCCTCTGACAGCATCGTGCTCCTGCTGTTGGATTCTGCAGGACTTTGCATAATGGCGTTTGCCTTTATCTGATGTGTCGCTGACAGCATCAAATGAAGGACATTCCTTGACAGGACCGGGAGTATAATCGTGAGTTTTAACTGCATAACAAGTACCACGGATATCTGTGATAGATTCTTTGGACTCCCCATTTCTAAGCCTGTGGGCAATTTCTACAATGTGCTTTTCTCCCATTCCGTACATCAGAAGGTCTGCCCCTGCATCCAGGAGAATAGAAGGGCGCACCTTATCATCCCAATAGTCATAGTGAGCAAAACGTCTGAGGGAGGCCTCAAGACCACCGATACCGATAAACACTTCAGTTCCGAAGAGCCTGCGAATATTCTTAGAATAAACGATGGTTGCTCTGTCAGGTCTTGCTCCTGCTTTACCACCGGGGGTATATGCATCTTCGCTTCTGGGCTTTTTTGCCGCTGTATAGTGAGCAACCATTGAATCAATGTTACCGCCATTTACAAGGAACCCCAGTATAGGCGTACCAAATCGTAGATAGTCTGCATCTGAGCGTGGCTGAGAAAGAATACAGACACGATAGCCGTTATGCTCAAGAACTCTGGATATTATAGCTGTACCGAATGAAGGATGGTCAACATAAGCGTCACCTGTAACAAGTACAAAATCAGGTCTGTCCCATCCCTGTTCAAGCATTTCTTTTTTTGTAATAGGTAAAAAAGGCATATAAGACACCTCGCATAATATTCAATGATACTATACCATAAATCAAACTTTAGTGCAAACAGATAGATGTAAATTCAAAAATATTCCTGTAAAAAGAGTTTTTATTGTATTTTCTATTTACAAACAGTAACTTTTTGAGTAAAATAATTAATGTTTTATATTTTATATAAAAATCCCAAAACGGAAGGTATGATAAAAATGAAAATAAGAATTGGTATATTCGGCTATGGCAACCTTGGCAGAGGCATTGAAAATGCAATCCGTCAGAATCCTGATATGGAGCTTGTTGCTGTATTCACTAGACGAAATCCCGAGACACTTACAATCGGCACAGAGGGTGTTACTGTTGCAAGTGCAAACGACGTTGCTGATTACAAAGACAAGATTGACGTTATGATTCTCTGCGGTGGCTCTGCCACAGACCTGCCTGTACAAACACCTGAACTTGCAAAGATGTTCACAGTTGTAGACTCCTTTGACACACATGCAAAGATTCCCGAGCATTTTGCAAATGTTGATGCCGCTGCAAAAGAGGGCGGCAACGTTGCTATGATTTCTGTGGGCTGGGATCCCGGTATGTTCTCTCTGAACAGACTTTATGCAAGTGCTGTACTGCCTGAGGGCCAGGATTACACATTCTGGGGCAAGGGTGTAAGCCAAGGTCACTCCGATGCTATCAGAAGAATTGATGGAGTTATGGATGCAAAGCAGTACACAATCCCTGTTGAGGCTGCTCTTGAGGCTGTAAGAAGCGGTTCTGCTCCCAATCTTACAACTCGCGAGAAGCACACAAGAGAGTGCTTTGTAGTTGCAGCGGAGGGTGCTGACACAGCAAGAATCGAAAAAGAAATCAAAGAGATGCCAAACTACTTTGCTGATTACGACACAACAGTTCACTTTATTTCTATGGAAGAGCTGAAGCGTGACCACTCAGGTATTCCCCACGGCGGTTTCGTTATCCGCACAGGCAAGACAGGTGCTGACAAGGAGAACAATCACGTTATTGAATATAGCCTGAAACTTGATTCAAACCCTGAATTCACTGCATCTGTAATTGTATGCTTTGCACGAGCAGCATACAGACTTACAGCTAAAGGAGAAACAGGCTGCAAGACAGTATTTGACATTCCCCCTGCCCTGCTCAGTATGAAGAGTGCAGAAGAGCTGAGAAAAGAAATGCTGTAATAAATGAACTGATATGAAAAAAGGACTTGCTATAAACCAGCAAGTCCTTTTTTATTTATTAAGCCAGTAGGGTTTATCCTGCAACGCCTCGGATAAAGCCCTTGCATCAGGTGTGGTAATAGCATAAACTCTGTTATCAGATGTAGTAATAAGTACACGAGTAACTGAATCTGAGGATACTTTTTCAATTAATGACACAGGTATTTCTTCTGATGTAATCTTACCTTTACGAAGGCAAAGGAATACAATTCTATCCTCACAGAAATAGATGTTACAATTCATAACTTTATTACATAGATTAAAGTTTCCGTTAGTTCTGAAGAAAACTTTTTCATCTGTTGTAAGTCCGAACTCTTCTTCTGCCTTTTGGTACTTATTGTCTGTATAATTCTTATGAAGAATAAAATACACAAAGAAATAACAAAAGACAAGAGTGCCTGTAGCAAAAGACATAATAAAAGGATGGCTCAGATTAATATATTCAAATATAAAGTAAGATGGAATTGCAAACAATACACCCAAAACAAATGATAAACAAATACGAACTTTCATAAACACCCCGAAAATTCTGATATATGTGAAAAAAGCACCTGCTATTGCAAGTGCTTTTTTCTGGCGGAGGACAAGAGATTCGAACTCTCGCGCCGGTTACCCGACCTACTCCCTTAGCAGGGGAGCCTCTTCACCACTTGAGTAATCCTCCGCATAATGGTGAACTATATA
>SVPX01000025.1 GCA_015065665.1 Oscillospiraceae bacterium
ATCGGTGAGATTTGACTTGACTACTACTGGGATATTCCAAATGAACCTCAGCATAAAATCTTTGCAGAGCAACATGCACTTGTGAACGACCTTGACGCCCCTGTTGTTATTCACGACAGAGAGGCTCACAAGGATACTCTGGACTATATAAAAAAGTACAAGCCAAAGAGTGTTCTGCTTCATTGCTACTCAGGTTCTGCGGAATTTCTCAAGGAGATTCTGCCCCTTGGCTGTTATATAAGCCTTGGTGGCCCTGTTACATTCAAGAACGCAAGACACGCGGTAGAAGTTGCACAGGCTGTACCGCTCGACAGACTACTCCTTGAAACAGATGCCCCCTACCTTGCTCCTGTACCCTTCAGAGGCAAACGCAATCAGAGCGACTTCATCTCCTATGCCGCAAAAAAAATTGCAGAGCTTCGGGGAATGACCGCACAGGAGATACTTGACATCACCTGTGAAAACGCAAAAAGATTTTATAGGATATAAAAAAACTAAGCAAAACACCTATGGCTTAAACTACAGCCATAGGTGTTTTTAGTTTAATCGCATTGACAACCAGCCTCTAACGTGGTAGACTTTAATTGTCAGATAACACAGGCGATCCCATTCAAAGGAGATGTACTTATGTATCATAAGACTTTTGCAAAAAAACTTTGGTCCTGCATTATAATTATAACTTTACTACTGTGTTCAATCTCCCTTATAACCACATCTGCAGCAGAAACAGAAGTAACCCTTCAATACACTATAGCAAAGAATCAGGCTGCTATCACAGGATACACAGGAAACCCTGTTCACATCGAGATTCCTGCTGAGATAGATGGCTATCCTGTAACAGCCATAGGCTACAAAGCCTTCGGCTGGTGTGATAGTCTGAAGTCAGTTCTGCTACCTGAGACTATCACGACCATAGGAGATTGGGCGTTTAAGCAGTGTATGAATCTGGAATCCATAAATCTGCCTGAAGGACTGGAGTATATCGGCTCCTCTGCATTTCTTCTATGCAAAAAAGTTGCGGAGTTTAATATTCCTTCAACTGTTGAGCACATTGGAGTACAGGCGTTCTCTGACTGCAAAATGATAAAAAGCATAGTTATCCCAGAGGGAATTACTATAATCTCAGACGGACTATTTTCGCATTGTAATAATCTTAAAACCGTTACTTTACCTGAATCTTTGGAAACAATCGGCAGCGATGCCTTCATGTTTTGTGAAAATCTGGAAGAAATAAACTTTCCCGCTAACCTCAAAGAAATCGGATATCGTGCATTCTCGCGTTGCAAAGTTCTCAAAGACTTTACTATTCCCGAAAAGTTAACTGTAATAGAAGGCAGTTCATTTGAATACACTGCATTAGAAAGTGTTGTTATTCCCAAATCCGTAACGGTTATTGAAAGTAACGCATTTAGTAATTGCACAAAACTCAGAAAAGTAGTGCTCAACAGCAATGTCACCAGATACGAAAGAGGCATATTTTCCGGTTGTACAAGCCTCAGATACATTGAACTCCCCGACAATGTACAGATGTTTGATGATCGTTTATTCTCAGGTTGTGAAAGTCTCATAAATATTGATTTACCTGAAAACCTGGGTAATGCGGGAATTAACGGATTTGATAATTGCTCTTCTTTAAGATGTATAGCTATACCTGATAACTACTGTATAAACGGTCTTAGAAAAACCGACTTTGATGATTGCAATAATCTCAGTGTTGTCATTTTAAGAGGCAGTGGTGTGCACTACAAGAAAGCCTATTTCTACAATTATGAAATTAAAAATATGGGCTGTGATATAATTTTCAGTGACACCGCTAAAGGTATCGGTGACGCAGATATGGACGGTGATATCAATATAAAAGACGCCACCCTGATACAGAAGCATACCGCTTTGCTCTACACCCTTAAGCAAGACGAATTGTTGCTTTCAGACTTTAACGGAGATGAATCTGTCAACATCAAAGATGCCACATCTGTGCAAAAATACATTGCAGAAGTTCTCTGATACTAAACAACATTCAAAATAACAATAGTTAAGCCGACAGGGTTTTATACCTGTCGGCTTTTGTCATCCTTATTCTACTCAACCGTTATCCCTGCAATACGTTTCTGTATTGCAGTTGCGTCCTTGATATTACGAACTCCATCTCGGTTATAGTCAGATATATACACCTCTTTCTCGGTGTTATTGAAGTATTCGGAAATATTATCGTCATCACGAAAATTCTCCAGACCTGCAAGGCATTTTTGCATATAGGTTGCATCCTGAATGGTCAGGTTGTAATCCCGATTGTTATCGCCCATACGATAACGGTAATTTATGCTTTTATATATATTCGACTTGCCTTCAAGATTCAATTCGGGAACCTGAATAAGGTCAAAAAATTCACCTGTTTCAAAGATATATACTCCGTAACCATAGGTAAATGGCAAACCCGAATAGCCCTCAAGTACCATATCATTCACAATGTGAGCACCCTGAACGTATTCGGAATACAGCGGATATTGAAAAATAAGAGCATAAACAGGAGTTTTTTCTGCTGTTTTTTCATTCTCTTTATAATGCACATAAAGTTCTGCATAACCCGAGTATCTATCCTTAATGTAGGGATATTTTTCTTCAAGGGCAGGTATGATGATCTCCTCGTAGTCCCATTCGCCGTACTTGTCAAGCTCTGTTGAATATACACCGCCTGCCGCCTGTGCAATCTGCTTGTCTGTAAGCACACCTGCTTCGTAAAGTTCGTATGCCTGATAAACCATTCCATCCTCAGCCAAAGCATACAGTCCTGTGGGATTTTCCTTGGGGCCATAAGGACGCCCCGCTCTGTAGATATAATCGCCAATCATATCCTCAACAACCTGAGCCGGAAACATAGAATCTATTCTGTACACATCCCCACGAAAGAAAACATAGCCGTTGACCTCACCCATAGGAATACAATCAACAATCACCTCATCAGATGTAGTCTGGTTAGTGTATTTCAAGAAAGCTTCTGAACAACGTTTTCTTAAATCCTTATGTATGCAACTGATTCCATCAAAATCGTTTAAAAAGTCAAGGTCAGTAACAAGGCCACCGTCAAAGGCTTCTTCAAGGGTATTTATTTTACCCTGTACATAAACGTAAATACCCAAATCATAAGGGAAATGATGATTAACGGCTTCAATATCCCAATCAGAAATAGTTCTCTTAACCTTGCCGTGTTCCTTCCATTTCCAGGAGTCTGCCGAGAAAACAACCACGTCACCAAGGGTATAAACATCTCCTATACATACTTCCTTTACATCGTCAATATGCATGGGTACCTTACCTGTACAATAAGTGCTAAAGACCTCATCAAGCTCCTTGTTGAGATTTATCTCCTCAGCAAAACAAGGGATTGCACCGCTCAACATTACAGCAACAAGAACCACAAAGCATAAGAGTTTAGTGAAAATCTTCATAAGCAATCCTCCATAAAAAACAAGATAACACATATTATTTGAACTACCCTTAATTTCATTATAACTATGAGAAAATATGTTGTCAACAACAAGAAGAAGCATCAGAGTCGCTGATGCTTCTTTTAATTTTACAGTTCCTTTATGTAGTCTACAATCTCCTCAAACTTCATACTGTGACTGGCTTTGACAAGGACTGTGTCACCGATGGTGAGCATTTCGTAAAGTTCAAGTTTTGCTTCTTCCACAGTCTGGAACCACTCGCAATCAATATGAGGTCTTGCCTCTTTGTAGATGTTGAGAGAAAGGTCGCCGATAGCAACCACCAAGTCAAGATTCTTCTCAACTACAAATCTGCCAAGTTCTGCGTGAAGCTCATTTTCCTGTGAGCCTAACTCCTTCATATCGCCGAGAATGGCAACTCTCCTGCCCTCGAATCCTGCAAGAGTTTCCACCGATGCTCTCATAGATGCAGGATTTGCATTGTAGCAATCGTCAATGATTGTGAGTTTCTCGGTCTTGATTACATTCTGACGGCTGCCTGTAGGCTTATACTCAGCAATTCCCTGTGCGATTTCCTCGTCTGTAAGTCCGAAGTATTTACCAAGAGCCGTTGCTCCCAGAGCATTTGACACCATATGTTTGCCAAGTCCGTAAACGGTTGCAGAAAATTCACCCTCAGGATATTTAACGGTAAAGTCTGTTTTACTCTCGTTATCAGAGGTTATGGAGTGAGCGGTATAAACACAACTGTCAGAGAGTCCGAAGAATACAGGAGATTTGCCCTGCACCTCTTTAATCTCAGAGAGTTTATCGTCATCACCGCAGAGGAAAACTGTACCCCCATCCCTCATATATTCAAACATCTCTGTCTTTGCTTTTTTAACTCCGTCACGGTCAATAAGGCATTCAAGGTGACATTTGCCGATGTTTGTCAGCACACACACATCAGGCTTTACAATCTTTGAAAGTACTGTCATCTCGCCAAAGTCAGAGATACCCATTTCGATAACTGCAATCTGTGCATCATCCTCAAGAGCAAAGAGTGTAAGAGGCACACCCAGGTCGTTATTGAAGTTACCCTGAGTTTTATGCACCTTATACTTCTGAGAAAGAACAGATGCTATCATTTCCTTGGTTGTAGTCTTGCCTACAGATCCGGAAATTCCGATAAAAGGTATCTGGAATGTAAGTCTGTATGCAGTTGCAATATCAATAAGTGCCTGCTTGGTGGAGTCAACCAGAATGTGGGGAGAATTATCAAGGGGTGTTTTCTCGCAGATTGAGCAGATTGCACCGGCCTCAATGCAGGAGGGAATAAAGTTATGTCCGTCAACCCTCTCCCCTACAATCGCCGCAAAAAGTGAATCCTTCTTCACCTTTCTGCTGTCGGTAACAATAGAGGAAAGTTCTCTCTCTAAAAGGTCAGTTTCTCCATAATACTTACCATTACAAGCCTCAAGAGCCTGTTTAAGTGTAAAGCTTTTCATACTCTGCACCTCGTATCAAAGTAGTATAAAATCACTCGCCGATAATCTTGATAAGGGCGTGTTTCTTTCTCATTCCGTCCATTTCATAGTAGAAAATCTGCTCCCATGTGCCGAAGTCAAGACGGCCGTTTGTGATAGCACAAACCACCTCGCGTCCCATAATTGTACGCTTCAGATGTGCATCAGCATTATCCTCAAATCCGTTGTGGTCATACTGGGAATAGGGCTTTTCGGGAGCAAGACGCTCAAGCCATCTTTCGTAATCTCTGTGCAGCCCCGACTCGTCATCGTTGATAAATACAGAGGCGGTGATGTTCATGGCATTCACAAGGACAAGTCCCTCTTTAACGCCGCTTTCGTCAATGGCTCTCTGCACGTCACCTGTGATATTCACAAGTCCTCGTCTTTTGGGAATATTGAACCAAAGTTCTTTTCTGTAGCTTTTCATAGTTCACCTCAGAACATTCTTCCTGCCCAGCCCCAGAACTCTGTTTCTGAGAATTTTACATAAATGCGGTCCTCGGGGATTGAAAGTTCCTCTGAGAGAATGTTGCAGATTTCCTCAGTGAGTTTTTCATAAGAACTTTTAGGTGCTGAGTGAAGAAGTGCAACCTCAACATATGCTGCCTCCTCGTCATTTGTGCCTGCAAACCACAGACGGCAATTCTCCTCAAAAGAAAGCATAAGGTAACTTTCGGGTTTGCCGATAAGGGTGATAGCCTTGCCCAATTTTGCTTTGAGGATTTCTTCTTTTTCAAAGGTAATTTCTGTTGTAACTTTTGTGTTTATATAGGGCATTTAAAAAAACCTCCAATAAATAATTATATGAAAACATTATATCATCATAGCTGTGATAGTGCAAGAAAAAAGGGAAAGACTGCTCAGTAATCATCTGAACAGTCTTTAGCCTTTGTCACTTAAGCGTTACAACTACCGCTTGTTTTCCCATTTCATTATAGCGTTTCTCTGCAAGAGAGATTTTATATCGGACAATCGTTCCGCTCAACGGGTCATTAAAATAGCAATACTTATCATCATAACCCACAAGCACAAGACAATGCTCTCCCGACTTCCATACAAAGTCCTCGCCTTGGGGCAAAATCCACTCGACACCTCTTTTTACAGGAGTCATATCCATAGTTGCCCACAACAGCACAGGCATCCCCTTATCAACATATTCACTCAAAAGGAAGGAAAAGTCTTTGCCGATAACTGTGTAGGCATTGCAGACTCTGCTGTTTTCGTTGATACAGTCCGCTATAACAGGAGCATAACAGCCATAGCCGTAAGCGGTAAAGGGGTCACCTACAAAGACTTTGTTGGGATCAGGTCCGTAATCCTCGCCCATATATGTATAAAAGTCGTTGCTTTTACTAAGCCACTCCCCTGCAAAGGTTTCCATATCCACGTTATCCCCATAATAGTTCAGAACCATAACAGCCGCTGTACTCTCACATCCTGTAGGCAAAAGGGGATACTGACACAAAGCCTTAACCTGAATAATTTCCTGGGTGCCTGTTTCTACTACATCTCCGATTTTTGGTTTATATTTTTCTGTGTTGCTTCTGACAGAACACCGTACAAGCGGCAACACCAAAAATACCACTATAAGTAAAAACACCAACGAACTTGCAAATGCATACCTTCTGTTCCTCATAAAACACCACCCAGTTTAAGATAGTTTTATCTTAAATTAGGCAGGTATCAGATTATTTTCAGAGTTGTATCAGGATTGTATATTCTCAGTTAATTACCTCGTAGGATTCTTCACCCTTATTATATATCCACCCTGGCATAATTTGTATATTCGTATAAGTGTAGTCCCCATATTTCTCACATATTACTTCATATTTTATGTCAGATGCAGATATTGTTGACAGATAGTACGCTTCTGCTGAGTCTTCCAGCATACTCTGAAAATTCCATGATTCATCACCGTAAACAACATGAGGGAAATAGCTAAATTCAAACAGCAGTCCTGTGTTCTTCTCAAACCTCATTGAAAGTCCTGACGAAAAACCAATCCGTACAATTTCCATCGTAGCTAATCTATCCTTTGTAATTACAAGGGCTGAGATTTTATCTGCCTCGGAGATAGAGTCTGTTCTGATTATCTCAATTATTTCTTTGCAGAAATACTGTTCTTCTGCAAATAGGTCCTGTGCAACCTTAACAGATGAAGCCCGAAGTTCATCATAGTTTAACTTTTCGTGTGTATATTCGTGTGTATAGTTATATAGGAAATCTCCCTTCAGATACGCATTCGCCACCTCATTTGCAGTAAGAGGCGTTTGCACAGGAGAAACAGTTGACTTGAATACAGTCTCTCTGTTCATCTGAGCAGAGGATATGGCACCTGCTATATCAGGTGCAATCAGTATAGCAAGTGTAGCCAACAAAACTGCTATAGAAGATAAAACATATTTTATCCTATTCATCTTTAGCTGCCTCCTCTGTATATTTTCTTAGCATAAATGATACCGATGTTCCTTTGTGTGCTTCAGACTCAACGAAGAGTTCAGTTTCGTGCAAACGGCAAATTTCTTTACAAAGTGCCAGACCAATACCAGCACCCCCGCCTTTGCGCGAACGGGATTTATCCTCTCTGTAAAAAGGTTCCGTAATATGTTCAATATGCTCCTTACCTATTCCGTGACCTTTGTCCGATACTGTGATTTTTATTTTATCTCCCAGATTCTCTGAGTAAAGCCTCACCTGAGAATTCACAGGAGAAGCCTTGAAGGCATTATCCACAAGATTATAAATGAGAGACAATAGCATAGGCGAAGAAGCAAACACATACTCCTTGCCCAAATCCACCAAAAGACTTACCCCATACTTTTCCTCAGAGAAAAGCATAACATCCCTTACGGATTTCTCCACACTTTCAAGTGAAACACAGTCAAAGGCAGGACTTTCCTTAGAGGTTACAATAAGCTCCAGAAGTTGCATAGAAAGTTTTTCAAGCCTTTTACCTTCTCTGTACACAGCCTGTGCCGCAGCCATATGCTCCTCATCAGATAGATCATAAGTACTCAGCATATCTGCATAGCCGATTATGGATGTAACAGGAGTCTTTATTTCATGGGTAAAATCTGCCACAAAAGTATCACGGCGGTCACATTCCTTCTGAATCGCCTGTAGAGAATCTGCCACCACAGTAGACATAGTATTAAAATTCTCTGAAAGTGTACGGATTTCTTCACCGCCTCCGTTAACTTCTATGCACAATCCGTAGTTTCCCCGTGCTATTTCTTTGGCGGTATCGGACATTTTTGACAAAGGTTTTGTAAGTTTCTTAGCAAAGACAAAAAGCAACCCTCCGCAAAGGACAGCTACCAAAAGCACGGTGATTCGATACTGAGTCCATATTTTTTCATTAGATTTCACAAGGGAAGAAAAATCTGACTCACACCTGATAATATACACATTTTCTTTTACCTGTGCCTTACTTCCGATTTCAAGAACACAGGACTCTCCGTCCTCTATAAAAACCATCATCGTGTCGTCATATTCAAGATTATTATATCTTCCGCTTTTATCATAGCTAAGCGGTAATATATCAAACTCCGAAACAGAACTATCCAGAGACCTTGCAATCTGACTCTCCATAGCGCTGGAAAGTAAAACATAGTCCGACTCACCGAGAGTCAGCACATCAGAAAGTGAGTAGAAGCTGTTCACCGCATAGGCATGGGATGCCTTGCACCTTTGTACCCCCTCGTCCCACAGGGTGTCAGTGGTGCTTTTCACAAGAAAGAAGCCACCTAATCCTGTAGATAAAAGTACCATTATATATGCAATAAAAAAGAATTTCCACGAAAGTTTCATATTAGCCTCTCAGGACAAAACCTGTAACCGATTTTATATACTGCCTCAATTGCTTCGCCCAGACAGAGTTTTTTCTTAAGCCTCTGGATATGCAGATCTATGGTACGGGTTCCCGCGTAGTAGGGTTCCTGCCATACATACTCATATATTCTCTCTCTGTAAAGAGCAATCCCTTTGTTCCTTACAAGGAACAAAAGCAAATCATACTCTTTCATAGAAAGGGTAACATCTTTTCCCTTCAAGGTCACAACTCTTGACATCGTATCAATCTTTATATCCCCGATGACTATATATCTCTCCTGCTTATTGTATCGTCTCAGGACTGCTTCAATACGGGCAAGAAGCTCCTGCAAATCAAAAGGCTTTATAATATAATCATCTGCTCCCAACCTTAACCCTTTCACCCTGTCTTCTACAGATGCCTTTGCAGTAACAAATATTACGGGAATGTCAAACTCCTTAATATACCCTATCAGCTCTGCTCCGCTTATATTAGGAAGCATAACATCAAGAAGCACCAAATCATAACGATTCAGTTCAACAAGTCTTGCCCCCTCATCCCCGCTGTATGCTATATCACAAGCATAATTATTCTTAACAAGACACAACCTCGTCATCTGAGCAATCGACTCATCATCTTCAACAATAAGAATTCTGGTCACGCAAACTCCTCCTCTCCTATTCTGTTTTTATTATAATC
The DNA here is from genome assembly GCA_015065665.1 of Oscillospiraceae bacterium. Lineage (GTDB taxonomy): Bacteria > Bacillota > Clostridia > Oscillospirales > Acutalibacteraceae > Ruminococcoides. The sequence goes on from SVPX01000025.1 coordinate 9,465, forward strand.
CTCTTTGTATCATTTTTGTATCCTTAAATAAACAATACCGATTATCACCATAAAAACTGCCACAAGGAAGAATTTTTACTGCAAAATTACATTTTTTCCTGTAAAGGTTTACATTTTTACTGCCTTGTTGTATAATTGACCTGTATCAATATATTTTAATAATATTGGAGGAATTCTAATATGGCACTTGTAAATGCAAAAGAAATGCTTACAAAAGCAAAGGCTGGCCACTATGCTGTTGGTCAGTTCAACATCAACAACCTTGAGTGGACAAAGGCTATCCTGCTCACAGCTCAGGAGTGCAACTCTCCTGTAATCCTCGGTGTTTCTGAGGGCGCAGGTAAGTACATGTGCGGCTACAAGACTATCGTTGGTATGGTTAACGGTATGATCGAGGAGCTGGGCATTACTGTTCCCGTAGCACTTCACCTTGACCACGGCTCATACGAAGGCGCTAAGGCTTGTATCGCAGCAGGTTTCTCTTCTGTAATGTTCGATGGTTCTCACTATGCAATCGAGGAGAACATTGCAAAGACTAAGGAACTGGTTGCTACTTGTGAGGAGCTTGGTCTTTCTCTTGAGGCTGAGGTTGGCTCCATCGGCGGCGAGGAAGACGGCGTTGTTGGCGCAGGCGAGTGTGCAGATCCCGCAGAGTGCAAGATGATCGCTGATCTCGGCGTTACAATGCTTGCTGCAGGTATCGGCAACATCCACGGCAAATACCCCGAGAACTGGGCAGGTCTCTCCTTCGAGACTCTCGATGCTATCCAGCAGCTCACAGGTGATATGCCCCTTGTTCTCCACGGCGGTACAGGTATCCCCGAGGATATGATCAAGAAGGCTATCGACCTTGGCGTTTCCAAGATCAACGTTAACACAGAGTGTCAGCTGGCATTCGCTGCTGCTACAAGAAAGTACATTGAAGAGGGCAAGGACCTTCAGGGCAAGGGCTTCGACCCCAGAAAGCTTCTGGCTCCCGGCTTTGAGGCTATCAAGGCTACAGTTAAAGAGAAGATGGAGCTGTTCGGCTCTGTTGACAAGGCTTAATCTGTCGGCTTGAATCTTAAATAAAAACACAGACCGCTGAGTATTTTCTCTACTCAGCGGTCTTTTTGCTTTAAAGAATCCTTAATATCAAAAACGTCAACCCTTAGTTCTCATTGACAAACAAACAATCTACCTCTATAATCAAAATAGATTTATCTGTTTTAGTTGGGAGGATGCTATTTATGAAAAGGTTCATTACTACTGTTTTTTCTTTACTGATTATTATTGCGGCTGTTTTTTCAACAGGTGCATATACTGACTCTGTATCAGACACACTCAAAGAGGTAACATCTGTTGCACAGAGCAGTTTCATAACAGTCAAATCTATTTTCTCTGCAGACTACGAATCATGGGGATTTTCTTCTCCTGCAGAAGTTCGCTCACTTGAGTTGGGAGAAAGTTATCCTGTCTGGTATCCCGACGAGGCTAAGTTGCAATCCGCCAAAGGTAACAGCATTTCAGACTACATAGACAAGAACAGAGAAGTTTGGCTTTTCACTCTTGATTCAGAGGGTAAAACATTGGGGTTTATGTGGATTATCAAAGAAAATGATGAATATGCCCTGGCACGATACAGCGGTCCTGACCAGGTTTATCTCGACCTTAAACTTACTGCAGAGAAAATTGCCAAGGAAAACAACCTCAGTATTCTACCTGTATTTTTCAATAATTTCGGCACTCTCAATTTCGTTTTTCAGAGTGGGTCAGATGAGTACATTCTTCCTGTAGAAACTACTGCTCTGAGCAGAAGCACTGCAGACTATAAACTGAGCAGCATCGTTGTTAAGGAAGACAAGGGTTATCTGCTGGATTCAAAAGAATTCACAGACAGGCTCAAAGTTATGCACACCCCAAGCAAAACCTCAACTAGCATTGAGGATTTAAAGTACTCAGGTGTCAGCATATATAACTTCACTACAGAAAGTTCTGACAAAATAAATGCAAAAACAATCATTATCGTGGCATCAATTACTCTTGTACTTGCTACTGTGGTTACAGGCACAGTTTTCTACCTCCGCAAAAAAGCAACAAAAAACGCATAAAGAATACATAAAACACAGACCGCTGAGCATTTTCTCTACTCAGCGGTCTTTTTGCAGCATAAAATATATTATTCTCTCAGCAATACTGTCAGGTCGATTTTCTCTGTTCGCTTGACTGCACTCAGACACACAAGCAGAGTTATCAATATATACCCCACAATCAATCCCAAAGCAATCAGAGGATTGTTACTGACGGTGATTGCCATAAAGGTATTACCGAACATACTGTCAAGGTATGGATTCACTGCGAAATATGCAAGGAGATAATACGCACCAACACCAAACGCAAGAGAACACACAGTCAGCAACAAATGCTCTGACATAATAATTCTGTACAACGCCTTTGAGTTGTAGCCTATGGCTCTGTAAAGGGCAAGTTCATTGGTACGGGCGTTGATATTGCTCTTCAGGAACATATAAAATCCCAACACTGTCAGCACAGTAAAGAACGCAGTAACAGTAAGCAGTATTACAAAGGCTGTGTTGTAGGTTTCCTCGTCAATACTCAGATATTCCTCGTAACAGGTGGTAACACTCTCAGCCTCTTTTAACACCGCCTGCGTGTTCTTATGGGAGTCTGTCACTATGATATAGTGATGGTCTCGCCTTATCTCTGCCCCCTCGGGAGCATTCTTCACTTCATATTCATAGGCTTCTTCTTCATACCGAACAGCATCTGCATAAGGTATAAGGATTGTGCGTTTGTTGTTAAAAATCGGGTCGGTGTTATCATAGGTGCCTACTATCTGAGTTTTTCTTGGAACACCTGTCCAGTCACAAAACCATAGAGTCTTACCCACTAAATCCGCTCCATTGATTCTTACAATTATTTGCTCTTTTGCATTGTATTCCTCAATGTAATCGGGAACAATTGCAACTCCTGTCTCACTTTCATCAAAAGCTCTGCCGTAGAGTATTCTCGGCTCGAAGAATCTGTGTACAAATTCAAACGTATAACTTTCCCTCAGCACACCGTCTGTTTCAGACATAGTTATGGGGCTGGTATCCTTGTACATATCCACCACATGCGGAATAGTCATTATCTTATCAATACGCCTCTGACGCTCCTCCTCGTTTGTAGTATATGACATACTTGCTCCAAGCTCCCGCTTTGCAATATGGCGGTTAATCTTTGTCTCTATATTCTGCCCCAAAGGAACAATTATACCAATTGCAATAAATATAAGCACAAATGAAATCGTCACAAAAAAGCAGAACATACCCGAAGATAACTTCCGCGACTTGAGCGAAGCCTTTACAATGGATTTAAAATTCTTACTCTTCATTGCCTTTTTCCTTCAGGACTCCGTCCTTCATTATGTATATCTTATCTGCGTAGTCAAGTATAGCATCGTTGTGACAAACAACCAGCACACCCTTGCCCATTCGTGACAGCTTCTGAAGCTCCTCAAAAATCATAACTTCGTTCTTGCTGTCAAGGTTGCCTGTAGGCTCATCTGCAAGGATAAAGTCAGGGTTATTTGCCAGAGCACGGGCGATAGCAACTCTCTGCTGTTCACCGCCTGAAAGTTCTGAGGGGTAATGCTCAACCCTGTGGGTAAGTCTTACTTTCTCACAAAGTTCAAGGGCACGGGCTTTCATATCCGCTCTAGACTTATATTCATCATTAATAAACATAGGAAGCATTATATTTTCGTACAGCTTCATATGGGCGTTAAGGTGAAAACTCTGAAATACAAAACCCAGCGCTTTTTTTCGCATATCTGCAAGTTCGTTATTTGAAAGCTGCGATACAACCCTGCCACCAATTACAACCTCACCCTCGGTGCATTTATCAAGCAAACCCATAACCTGCAGGAGGGTACTTTTGCCGCTGCCCGATTGGCCCATTACTGCAACAAACTCTCCCTGCGCAACAGTTAAAGATACATTGTCCATTGCCTTAACGCCGTTGGGATAAACCTTGCTGACATTCTTTAGTTCAATTGTTTTCATATCCTACCTCCTATTTTGTGCTCATAGCTTCTCTGGGTTCAATCTGCATAAGTTTTTTCAGCATAAATAGTTCTACACCAAGAGGAACCAGCAACACAATCAAAGCGGAAAGTCCAAGGAAGGAAAAGTAGATTTTCCAATCCATCAGATACATAAGCTGCCTAAACGTACCATGCTCAAATTTTAGATTTATCAGAAAGGCCGCAAGGGTTGAAACTGTACCGCCTATGAGGAAAGCCCTCAGGGACAGATACATCTGTTCCCACAAAAGAACTGTGAAAATCTGCCTGTTCTTATAGCCGATAGCCTTCATAAGTCCGATAAAGCCTTTGTGTTCTCTTATAGCATTTGACGAGGACTGAACAAGGAGTGTCACCGACACAATAACAATGGCCACCGTCAGAAATGTACCCACCTTACTGAGCAGATTTGACAGAATAATCAGACTATCCTCAATTTCTCTTTCAGTAAAACGAGATATTGCATACCCCATACCTTTAGATACCTTGTTAAAAACCTCTGAATTATTCCTGTAATCATCTGTTACTACCAGATACTCATGAAGTGATGGATCGTTCCACCAAAGTGCTACCTCATCCTTTTTATCCTTCAGGTCATAATTAACCTCAAGGGCAGTTTGAGTAATAAGCAAATCGGTTTCCTTGGAAACATAAAGTCTTGTGTAGCCGCCTGAGTATGCAGGGTTGCAATAATATGTACCCACCACATTGAGGGTGAACTCAGAAGAAGGCACAGAAATTTCTCTCCATGTAGGAAGCCCTGAATCATTAGTATATGGACTAAAGTAAGTGAGATGAAGCTTTTTATCATAACCCCTTACTGTAATGTTTTTTCCTATAAGAGTTCTGCCGTCTATATATTCAAGATTTTCCATCTTGATATTATCTTCATCATAAAAAGGATAGAATATACTGGGCACCAAACAGCTATACACAGGAGCATTGTCAAGACTCTTGCCCTTTATTATACGAAGCTGTTCGCCGTCATTCATCCCCTGAATACGCAATCGGGTTTCTGTTTTGCCGATTTTATTCTTTATATATTCATCATCAGTGTCAATTATTTCCATATCGCAATATCTGATACCTGTTATATCTGTTATAACCTCTACATGCTCCAATGCAGAGATTTCACCGCGAACCCGGTCAGTAAGCAGTCCCATCTGAGGAGATAGCGACATCGCCCTTGCCTCGTATGACTGCTTGATATTGTTCAATGCATTAACGGTCACAACAGAATAACCTGACACAAGGGTTACTGCAACCACCAACAAGCACACAAGCACAGTGATTACAGTGCTGTTTTTATTGCCTCTGATATTGGCTTTTGACAAGAAATGTAAATTTTTGAGTTTCATGCTACCCCTTCTCGTGGTTGTTAATTTTCACTAAAAATCCAACTCAACCACCCTATATTTTTAGCATATCATTTACAATTCTTTTTGTCAACAAAATCAGGTCGTATTTATGGCGTTTTTTGCTTCAACACACAAAACACAGACCGCTGAGTATTTTCTCTACTCAGCGGTCTTTTTGTATTCTAAGATTAATTTTTCAGGTTCTTATACACAAGGTCTGCAAGGTAATCTGCAAACTTGGGATTCTTCACAGTTACAGGACCGATAACCTGTGTGCCAAAGAAGTTCTTTTCCCTTAAGCCCTCGGCTCCTTCTTTTACAGTACCAACCACAGAGGTAACATTAAAGAGTGGTGCCTTTATACCCTGCACTTCACTGCATTTGTTGATGTAGCCGATAAGCGTCTCGTCACCTGTATATGTGCAGTTAAAGGTTACATCACCGCTATAGCGTTTTGTGCCTTGCTCTTTGACTGTAAAATCAAAGATTCCAAGACCTTCTCTTTCTACCCCGTCAGCAGTTGTGAGGCTTTCACCCAGCATCTCGTAGGAATTGCCTGTGAAGAGCATTACTGTACCATTTTCGTATGCAGTTTTCAGAGAAGATTCAAAACCTCTCAAATGCTCAAGGCAGGCGTTTCTTGAAAGCTCTGTACCACAACCGCAGTAGATAAAATCAAATTCCGTAAAATCAATCTCTGTATCGGTAATGGTCTTTCTGTCAATTACAACCTCTGCACCTTTTTCCTTAAGCACCCGCTCCATCATACGGATGTTGCCGTTTTCTCCGTAGAGATTCATTATATCATAATATAAGTAAAGTATTCTTGCTTTCATCTTTTCACCTTCTGCTGTCTGTAAGTGTGAGGAATTTTTCTTTATCAGAGAAGCAGGTAATCACATAGATATAATCCTTGCCGTTGCTTTTAAGATACTCTGCACTCTCAGGGATATCCTCAAAAGTTCTGATTTTATCCTTATCAATCTCTGTAAAGGAGAATCGTGTAAAAAGGTCTTTTGCATATCTGCCCACAAGGAGTACTTCCTTGATATTCTCAGACTTTAAAAGTTCAAAATCAATATCCCACAGCCAGGATGTTTCGTAGGTCTGATACTTACGGCTGATGGCATCCACCATAACAACTGCGGTAACATCTCTTTTATCAGCAATTGCCACGCGGATTGACTGGTCGTAGGAGATTGAGTTCTCGTGCTTACTTACAAGGAGTGTACCCTGCTTATCTCCCAATGTAAACTCCACAATTCTGCCGCTTCTCAGGTCATAGCCTGAGAGTGCCTGTGCCGCTTTTTCGGGAGAAACTCCTGCAATATCAGCCGCCGCAAAAGCCGCCAATGTATTGTAACAATGATATATACTTGAAAAAGAAAGTGTAATCTTGTACTTGCCGTTTACAACAATGTAGCCTTCTTCAAGACTTGCATCTGTAATAGTCCACACAGTATCATTGCGTTTGTGTCCGCAGTTTGCACAATGATATGAACCAATGTGGTTATAATGATAGTAGTCGTACTCCATAGGAGCCTTGCAACAGGGGCAGTACTTGCCATCGTGATAAACCGAGGTGTTCTCCTCTTCGTCAATGGAGAGTTTATCTGCACCGAAGTAGCGGACTTTATCTCTGTCTTTGCCGAATTTGGACACCAAGGGGTCGTCAGCATTAAGGATAAGCTCCATACTGTCGTCCATACACTCTGAGATTACATCGTAAACCCACTCAGGGTGACCGTTACGGGTAAGCTGGTCCCGATAAAGGTTAGTGATAATCAGATGATTGGGTTTGAAGTGCTTGAAGGTATGACGGGCAAAACGCTCGTCAGACTCCATAATAACAATGTCGCTTTTGATTTTACCCCCCAGAGTACAATCGCTTAAAAGAAAAGTTGTGACACCCTCAATCTGATTGGAGCCTTCTTTGTTATAAGCTACCTTAAGTCCTGCAGACTTCAGCACATGGGCAATCATCTCAAGGGTTGAGGTCTTGCCGTTACTGCCTGTAACAGCAATAACTTTCTCAGGCATTTTTATATATTTGAGGATATCGGGAAAAAACTTCAAGGTCAACTGACCGGGAAGGCTACTGCCTCTGCCCAGAAGTTTTGCAAGAAATCTTACACACTTGCAGAAAAGCACTGCAAAAAACACTTTTATCTTCATAGGTTTCACCTGTTTTCTATGATATTACGGTTAATATGATACACTACCTCAGGATATATTACAAGAGCATTTTACTCAAACAGTTCCGGGTGCATACGGGAGTAATGAAAAATATACTGCTGTGCCACCCCTGCATATTCACCGAAGTCACAGGGGTCTACTCCCGGGAAAAGTGTACTCATCGCCCGTTTCATCCACACATCCATGGGAAAAGCCTCGGTGCGGTGCAGACCATACAGAAGCACACAATCTGCCACCTTACTTCCAACTCCAACTATAGTCATAAGTTTAGCCTTTGCTTCTGAAAAAGGAAGGGTACGGCACTCTTCCAAACTGATTTCTCCTGATGCAACTTTTCTTGCAGCGTCCAGTATATATCGGTTGCGGAAACCTGCTCTCAGGGGGCTGAGGTCATCTTCACTAAGAGTTGCAAGTTTCTCAGGTGTGGGAAAAGCATAGGAACCCTCAGGGAGTTTTTCTCCGAAATTCTCACACAACCTGTCAACTATGCCCTCGATGCGTTTTATATTATTGTTTTGAGAGATAATAAAGGAGACAAGTGCCTCAAAAGGCTCCTGTCTGAGGATATGTATACCCGGAGCAAACTTTGCCGCCTCAGAGAGTACAGGATGCTTTTCTGACAAATCCCGTCTTATTGCCACATAGTCAGTATCTAAATCAAAGTAGGATTTCCAGATACTGTCAAAATCCTCCCGACTTGTACCCTTTATAAGCAAATCCTCCCCATCTTTGCAGACAGTTACAGTCTTGCCAAAAGCTGTACCGCGGAATCCCCCATCAACTTCTCTCCAGCGGAAACTCTGTCCGCAACAAAGGGTATCAGACAGGGAAATATCCTCTACTCCTGTTACTCTGATTATATTATGTCCGTCCATATTACATCCCACCAAAAATAAATCTGTAAATATCATAGCATATCACAGAAAAATATGCTATGATATAAGTATAAAAAATTATGGAACAAGGTGAGAAAATGAAAGAAACTATCTGCACCATACCTATCAACGATATATTTATGGAGAAACAGGGGTGTCCCTTCTGCAGAATGTACCAAATGCTGGAGAATCAGTATGCCACATTCATCACAGGCTCTGCTATGATGGATCCTGAAACAAGAGTTCAGACCAACAAAAAAGGCTTCTGCAAAAAGCATTTTGAGAAGATTACAGAGGTTGGCAAACGACTCCCCAACGCCCTCATACTTCAGACACATCTCCAGTATATTCTGGATAATTATTTCCCAAAGAATACCCACTCAAAGCCCGACAAAAAGAAGCTTGTGGCACTTGACGAGATGCTCCACACCTGCTATGTGTGTGACAGAATACAGAATGATGTTGAGCATTTTCTACGCACAGTATTCAAGGAGTGGGAGACAAACCCTGAATTCCGCAAACTCTATCAGGAGCAGGAATTCATCTGCCTTGAGCATTATCAGCAGGTAAGCACCATAAGCCTCAAGGGTGTCCCTGCAAAGCATCTTGCAGACTTCCACAAAGACACAGCTGACCTTGCAAAAAAGCAACTTGAACTGCTGATAGGTGACACCACCCACTTCTGCAATATGTTTGACTATCGCAACCGTGACGCAGACTGGGGCAACAGTAAAGATGCAATTGAAAGAGACTTACGCTTCCTGGCAGGTATTCCTGTACCTGAAGAAAACAACGAGCCTTCCCCTTGAGGGGAAGGTGTCACAGCATAGCTGTGACGGATGAGGTGTTATTGTGAACAAAACCAACAATCCAAATCTAACGGCTAATGCTAAAGCACTACGCAAAAACATGACCAAAGAAGAACGACATTTATGGTATGACTTTTTATCGCAACTACCTATAACTATAAACAGGCAAAAGGTTTTAGGTAATTATATAGTAGATTTCTATTGTGCTAGTGAAAACTTAGTTATAGAGCTTGACGGTTCACAACATTACACTTCTGAAGGTGTTTATCACGATACAGAGCGGGACAATTATCTTAAAGGGTTGGGACTAACTGTTCTGCGTTATACAAACCTTGAAATAAAAAGAAATTTTCGTGGTGTTTGTGAAGATATATTACAACACATTTCTATTGATATCTTTTCCACCTCATCCACCGTAAACGGTCCCCCTTCCCCTCAAGGGGAAGGCTGATTTGCGATTCCTGGCAGGTATTCCTATGCCTGAAGAAAGTAACACAGAGGAGTAACACTATTTCTCTCAACAAAACGGCTCTCCACACAAATAATAAACAATAAAGCCAATCAAAAAGACTGTTTACATCAGACACAGATGCAAACAGTCTTTCTTTTATTTATTTGTTTGTATTATCATATATATGCTTTTCGATGTAAGTCACCATTCGATCTCTCCAGTAACCTGCACCAATTACGCCCATCAGGACCACAACACCACCACCCAGTGTCTTTCCGTCACCAAGAAAAAAATAGCAGACAGGAAAAAGTCCAAGCCACACTATAACGCAAAGAACAATTGAAAACAGGTTTTCTTTCAGCCATTTATTTTTCCAAAACTTTGCTCTCTCATTCATAGTAAAACGATCATTACGGATTACCTGACTGATAGTTTCGTTGGAACTGCTGATAATTTCTTCGGGAGTCTGACGCTCACCTTTCAGGATTTCACCAACAGTAACACCGAAAAACTCAGACAGCACAAGAAGCATCTCCACATCGGGCATATAATTACCATTCTCCCATCTGGATATAGTCTTGTTGGTTACCCCGATTTCTTCACCAAGTTGTGCCTGAGTAAGTCCTTTTTCTTTTCTGAGAGTCGCAAGAAACTCTCCAACTTTCATTTGATTCATAGTATTACCTCCTGTAACAACCACATTATATTACAAGGATGCGAATTTGTATTTACCACAAAAAGCGAATCCTCTGAAAACCACTGTTTATGGGACTTTCAGAGGATTTAGTGTTATATTTTTTATCAGTTAAACTGGGAATAATCCGCAAACTGTTTGTAGATTTTAAGTTCTTTTGACTCCGCATCAAACCTTGAGAGTCCCATAAATATGTCATCGGGAGATTTCACTCTGCAGACTTCCCCATCTGCAAGGGGTGGGATTTCTCTGATTCTATCAACGCTTAAAGCACCGCCGTTTGCAAACCGCTTTGCCTGCTGTGCGGACACCTTCACCTCTTTATATGTAACAAAAAGGCTCTCTGTTGACAGGAGAGTTCTTTCTATCTCTCCCCTCTCGGATAACGCTCTGAGTTCATCAAGAGTATAAGCCGCAGCAAGTGTAAAACCGCAGGCGGATTCACGCACCAGAGAGGTCGTACAACCACCTATGCAGAAACACTTTGCAATATCATCAAGAAGAGTGCGGATATATGTACCCTTTGAACAAGCAACACGCATAGAACCGCTCTGTGTTTCCTCGTCAAACTCTAAAAGTTCAAGGGAGTAAACGGTGATTTTACGGGCTTTTCGCTCCACCTCTATTCCCTGTCGTGCCAGGTCATACAGGCGTTTGCCGTCTATCTGCACCGCAGAATACATAGGTGGAATCTGCTCTATCTCCCCTGTGAAATCAGGCAGCACAGATAATATTTCTTCCTTTTTAACCTGAGTTTTCTCCTGGGCTTTGACCTCGCCCCAGATATCAAGGGTGTCTGTTACCTTGCCAAGCACAAAGGTAGCAAGGTAGGTTTTATCGTGATTGGGCAGGATGTCCTGAGCCTTTGCCGCTCTTCCAAGCAGTACAGGCAACACGCCTGTTGCGTTGGGGTCAAGGGTACCGCAATGGCCTATCTTACGCTCATTGCAGAGTTTCCTCATTACAGCAACCACATCAAAGGAGGTAAACCCCTCAGGCTTGTTTACAACAATAACTCCGTTCATAGCATTTCACAGGCTGCTGTAAGGAGCTGACTCTTTACTGTTTCAAGGTCGCCCACTATTGTGCAACCGGCAGCCCCCTTGTGACCGCCGCCGCCAAAACGCAAACAGAAATCAGAAGCACTTACATCTTTGTTTGAACGGACAGAAACCTTGAAAGTTCCGTCCTCTTTTTCTCTCATAGTAATGCCAAGAAGCACACCATCAATCTGACGGGGAATGGATGCAAGTCCCTCCATCTCATCGTCACCGATATTTGCCTTCTCCTGCATCTCAAGAGTTGTATAGATAAGGGCGCATTTGCCACCGCAACTGTACTCTAAAGTTTCGTACACCATTCTCTCCAGGTTAAGCTTCTCTTTGGTCTTAACCTCGAACATTTCGGTGTTAATCTGACTCCAATCGGGAGTAACAGCCATAAGCTCTGCAGCAATAAGAAGTGTACAGGGAGTTGTGTTGGAATAGCGGAAGCAACCTGTATCTGTAGAGATACCTGTGTAAATACAGGATGCCATCTCTCTTGTAAGTCCGATTTCCATAGCCTTGCACAGTTCATAGATTGCCTCTGCAGTAGCCGCCGCTTTCGCATCTACATAGGAAACCTCAGCCTTTATGGCGTTTGTGCCGTGATGGTCGATGCACATATCGATGATTTCCTCATATTCAGCCTGATTCTCACCAAGGAGGGAGGGTGCCGCCACATCAACGCTTACAACATATTCACGCTGAAACTCCTGCATCTCAACACCTTTTTTGAGGAAGTCATACTTCTTTGCAACCTTGCCGCTTGTAACAACACGAGCCTTCTTGCCTATAGACTGAAGCATAAGGCACAATGCATAAGCAGAGCCCAGAGTATCACCATCGGGATAGTGATGAGTGAGAATTTCGATATTATCTTTTTCTTTAAGAATCTCTCCTATGCTGTACAAATCAGTCATCGGACTCTTCCTCCTCTGTCTGGGGACGCTTTTTATCAAGGTCGTGGAGAAGTCTTGAGATATTAGCAGAGTACTCAATAGAATCTGTAGCCTTGAAAATCAGAGAAGGTACATGACGGATTGAGAGTCTGCGTGCCAGTTCTGAGCGGATAAATCCTGCTGCGGATTTAAGTCCCTTTACAGCTTCATTAGCTCTCTCCATACCCTCGATTGCGCTGATATATACTGTGCAATAACTCAGGTCGTTTGTAACCTCAACACGGATGATTGAGATAAACGCACCCTGAACTCTGGGGTCTTTGAGTTCGCGGAAAATGGCTGTCAGTTCTCTTTTGATATCTTCTGTTGTTCTTGAATGTTTATGATTTGCCAAAATTCATTCCTCCTGCAACTGCGACTACACCCACCGTCTTTGATTGATAGTGGGTGCGCCTTGTTGTGGGTGTTAAATTATTATTTGTTATATACCGCAATTTGTGGGGAGGGTTATCAGTCCTCGCGGTACTCCTCGATGATGTATGCCTCGAAGATGTCGCCCTCTTTAAGGTCAGCAAACTTCTCAAGTCCGATACCGCACTCGTAACCCTCTGCAACTTCCTTAACGGAATCCTTGAATCTCTGGAGAGAAGCAATGCTGTCCTCAGCAATAATAATACCGTCACGAACTACGCGAACAAGAGCATTACGGGTAATCTTACCGCTCTTAACGTAAGAACCTGCGATTGTGCCAACGCTCTTGATTTTGATAACATTACGGCACTCTGCAGTACCAAGCTGTACCTCACGCTTCTTGGGAGCAAGCATACCCTTCATAGCAGACTCGATTTCCTCGATACAATCGTAGATGATTGTGTACATTCTCATATCAACGCCGTCACGCTCGGCATTTGCAGCAGCAACAGAGTCGGGGCGAACATTAAAGCCTACGATAATAGCATTGGATGCATTAGCAAGCATAACGTCAGACTCGTTTACAGCACCTACACCGCAGTGGATAACTGCAACGCGAACTTCCTCGTTGGAGAGTTTCTCAAGTGACTGTCTTACAGCCTCAACAGAGCCCTGTACGTCAGCCTTAACAATAATCTTAAGTTCCTTAACCTCGCCCAGT
>SVPX01000102.1 GCA_015065665.1 Oscillospiraceae bacterium
GCGACCTTGAATATAATGAGGAAGAACGGCTCGAACCCTCAGCACCCTATACTCCATCTAAAGTGCCTTGCAATCAGCTTCATCTTCTTGACCTTGACGAAATAGGGGATATGGACGCGGCGATTGCCGAGGCAAGGCACATCGCACAGGTTGTCCTCAGTATGTGTAAGGATACATACATTAAAGACAAAGAGGGAGAACGTCTGGCAAGATTCGGTGACTTTGCCGTTCTTATGCGTAATATGAGCCGATATGCGGATATCTATGTTAACGAGCTTAAACGATGCGGTGTCCCTGCTTACTGCGAAACCTCAACAGGATTCCTCTCTCTGCATGAGATTAAAGTTGCAGTGAATTTCCTGCGTGTAGTTGATAACCCTGTGCAGGATATCCCTCTTTTGTCAGTTATGATGAGCCCCGTTTATGGCTTTACAGCCGATGACTTAGCGCAGATTCGCTGTGACAGCAGAAAGACCTCTCTCTATCTTGCGGTTAAAAAGTTTGCAGACAGAGGAGACATAAAATCACAGAGCTTTCTTTCTCATATCGCTATGCTTCGTGACCTTTCTCTCACCTTGCCTGCAGAACTATTCATTGGTGCTTTATATGAGCATACAAACCTTGTTTCTGTATCCCGAGTAACAGGCGGAGAAATTGCGGTGAATAACCTGCGACTTCTTATGGAGTATGCTCAGAACTTTGAAAAAGGTTCATCCAAAGGCATTTCTGCCTTTGTTGCCTTTATTGATAAACTTGAGCGAAATGGTACAGACCTGCCTGCAGCAACTGTCAGTAACCCGGAGGGACAGGATGCTGTCCGTGTTATGACAATCCACGGCAGCAAAGGTCTTGAGTTTCCTGTTTGTATCGTTGCTAATACCGCAAGACAATTTTCCTCCGATGCTAAAGAGAATGTATTGCTTCACTCAAAACTGGGATTTGCCTCAAAGCGCAGAGACGATATCCTCAGATGCAGTTATAATACTTTACCCAGAGAAGCCGTATCTCTTGAGATAAAACGTAGCGAAAAATCCGAGGAACTCCGCGTTCTTTATGTTGCTATGACTCGTGCAAAAGAACACCTGATTATGATAGCAACAAAAAAGAAACTTCCCGATTATGTTGCAAAACTCTCCTCAGGTCTTGTAGCAGGGGAGAAGTTGCCGCCCTTTGTTGTAAGGGATTGCGGATATCTCAGCGACTGGCTTGTAATGTGCGCACTTATGCATCCGAACGGCGGTGAACTTCGTGCATACGCAGGTATGGACGAGCCAAGTGCATTCTCTTGTGAAGATACAGGAAACTTCTCAGTTTCTATTATAAATTCTGTAAGTTTTGATTCTGTAACAGATGCAAGGAGGGTAGAGTCATCCCCCGAGTACGAAGCAGTACCTACGGATGTGTCGAGTGTTATCACAAATCGCTTTGACTATGTATATCCTCACACAGCTCTCACAACCCTACCCCAGAAGGTTACAGCATCTGAACTTGCTCATAAGGATTCAGCTGTGAACTTTGACAGAATTCTTGCAAAACCAGCTTTTCTTTCTGATTCACCTCTCACTCCTGCTCAGAAGGGTACTGCTATGCATACCTTCCTTCAGTATTGCGACTTTCAGTCAGCACGAGCAGATTTACATTCTGAGGTTGACCGTCTGTGTAGTCAGGGCAGACTTAACCCTTTGCAGGCACAGTCCCTTGATATGCAGAAACTCTCTGCGTTTTTGAACAGTAATGTAATAACTCTTGCTCTTGAAAGCGGAAATTATATGCGGGAGTATCAGTTTACCGTCAATATCCCTGCATCTATGGTGTCTTCATCCGATTCTCCTGAACTTTCCCAGGAATTTGTTATCCTGCAGGGTTCAATAGACCTTGCAATTATTACCTCAGATGGTATAATAGTAGTGGACTATAAGACCGATAGGGTAAAGTCAACTGACATCCTTGCCGAGATGTACAGAAAGCAGCTTGAATTATACAAAGTTGCTATTGAACAAATTACAGGCAAAAAGGTTACCCGCTGTCTTATTTACTCCATATATTTATCTGAATCCAAGGAGGTTCTGTAATGAAAAAGTTTAATTCTCTTTTATCCCTGCTGATGGCGATTGTTATGATCTTTTCTGCAGTGCTCGCAGTATCAGCTCTTACTCCCAAGGCTTTGTATCTTGGCGATGCTGATATGGATAGCGTAGTGAACATTAAAGATGCTACCCTTGTTCAGAAGCACGTTGCACAAATTGAAACAATTATCGGTGATGCTATTATTACATCAGATGCTGATCAGGATGAAACAATCACTATCAAAGACGCAACCCAGATTCAGAAGTTTGTTGCTGGTTTGTCTGTGGATACTCCTGTAGGTGAGCTGATAGATATTTTTGTAACACCTACAGAAACAACAATCCCTGAGGATATTACAACCACACCTACAGAAATCGTAACACAGCCTGTTACAGAACCCGAGGAGCCTGAAGAAAAAATGGATACCAATATCACTATTTATTTTTCCAACAATAAAAAATGGACAGCTGCCTATGCTTACTTCTACAATGAAGCAGCACAGAAAGAGGTTGCTCCCTGGCCCGGTGTAAAGATGACTCTTGATAGCATCAACGACTACGGCGAACAGATTTATAAAACAGACGTTGACGTATCCCAGTATAACAGAGTTGTTTTCAGCAACGGTAATAAAACACAGTCTATGAATGCCGCTATTTCTGTTGCAAGTTCAGGTTTTTATATCGCAGCAGATTCTCCCAAAACATCATTACCTCTCGGTGTGTATGCTTACGGCGAGAATAACAACGGCAAACAGACAACTGTCAAAATGGCATATCCCGATGGTTATCAGAAGCCTATCACCATCTGGACTCCCAACGGATACAACCCTGCAGATACATCAAAGAAATACCCTGTCATTTATCTTCTTGACGGTCAGAACCAGTTCCTTGGTACAACCAACG
>SVPX01000026.1 GCA_015065665.1 Oscillospiraceae bacterium
GAGCCCGTTCCGGGTCGCCATTTTTTTTGCCTCTGTAGCTCAGTTGGTAGAGCAGAGGACTGAAAATCCTCGTGTCGATGGTTCGATTCCGTCCGGAGGCACCAATATGCGGATGTAGCTCATCCGGTAGAGCGCCACCTTGCCAAGGTGGAGGTAGCGAGTTCGAGCCTCGTCATCCGCTCCAAAAAGGCGAAGGAAGGCACTTAATTCTTAATTAGAATTTAAGTGCTTTTTCATTCGGCGTCATAGCCAAGTGGTAAGGCACGAGTCTGCAAAACTCTGATTCCCCGGTTCAAATCCGGGTGACGCCTCCAAAAAAATTCCAAGTCTTCGGACTTGGAATTTTTTTTATCCATTGCGAAAGCAATGGCATATCATCAACGATAGCGTTGCTATCGTTGTATCTCATCAGTCCTTTAGGACTGTATCTCATCACGCTTTAGCGTGTATCAAAATCCTTTCGCAATGATGATATACAAAACTGAAGTTTTGATGATATGCAATTCCCCCAGGAATTGATGATATACAATGCTTCGCATTGATTTGTTTGTGCTTTTATGCTATTATACACTTAAAGGTTGGTGATGATATGGAAATCAGAGCGAAAAGTAAATTTAATTACGATGCTATAAAAGCGTTAATATATTTGTCTATATATAAGAAAGCGAATCCAAAAAAGAAATTTATTGTACAGACAATTATTATCGCCTTTCTCATCTTGGTGATTGCATTTGAGATGATAATTTTCTCAGATACTGATCTGATATTATTGCTGTGTTTAATGGTGTTTTTGTTTCTGATG
The DNA here is from genome assembly GCA_015065665.1 of Oscillospiraceae bacterium. Classification (GTDB taxonomy): domain Bacteria; phylum Bacillota; class Clostridia; order Oscillospirales; family Acutalibacteraceae; genus Ruminococcoides. The sequence goes on from SVPX01000026.1 coordinate 803, forward strand.
CAGTTCTTTATGTATTTTATTCTTCCCAGAATCCGATATAATGCTATGCTTAAGATGAAAGGCATAGAGAACGAATTTGTATTTATGGATGATGGTGTGAGAATATCATCAAAGAGCGAGGATTACAACGGCGAAGGCGAGATTAAATACTCTATGCTCTTTAAGGTTTATGAAACCTCAGATTATTTCTTTTTGTTTCAGAACAAAAATCAGGCTTTTGTTGTGGATAAGTCTACTATAGAGAGTGGCTACGCAGGGGATATCAGAAATAAGCTGGTTTCAGTTCTGCAGAATAAGTATATTGTCTGCAGGTATTGATTATATGTGATCTCTTTTGGCAGGAACAATGCAGGATTCTTAAAAGGTAAAAGAGGTGTTGCTATGTTTGGTGCAGTTTTTGGAGATGTTATCGGCTCGTATTATGAGCTTGAGGGGACAAAGAATTATGACTTTGAACTTCATAGAGAAAGCACCTTTACTGATGATACTGTGCTTACTGTTGCTGTGTGTAAGGCTATACTTGAGAATCCAAAAAATATCACAGGGTTAAAGTTATGGGACAGAGCAAGAGAATATGCAGCACAATACAAGCTGTATTATTCAAGATATCCTTGTGCGGGATTCGGTCAGATGTTTACTTTGTGGGCAAAGGATTCGGGATTTACCAAGGTTCCCAGTTATGGTAACGGTGCCGCTATGCGTGTTGTACCCATTGGTTTTGCTTACGATGATATAAATCAGGTTATGCTTCAGGCAAAAGCAAGTTGTCTGTATACCCACAATAACAAAGAAGCCATCAAGGGCGCTCAGTCTGTAGCGGCTGCGGTTTTTATGGCGAGAAAGGGAAGTCGAAAGGAAGAGATCAGGAGTTTTGTTCAGAAAACTTTTGGTTACGATTTATCTTATACCATTGATGAAATCAGAGAAGATTATTGCTTTGAAATAAGGTGTGACACTAGTGTTCCGCAGGCTATTGTGGCTTTTCTTGATTCTTATGATTATGAAAGTGCAGTAAGAAATGCAATATCTTTAGGAGGCGATTCTGACACTCAGGCTACAATTGCAGGAGGAATTGCACAGGCGTATTATCAAGAGATTCCAAAGCACTTATCAGATTTTTGTCTTAGTCGCATTGATGGAACACTCAAAGATGTTATCAGAGAGTTTGAAGGTAAATATTTATCTAACAACTGATGTAATGAAGAAGCAGGGGTTATTTCCTGCTTCTTTTTTTGTTATGTTCTGCGTTTTGTTTGCATATAATCAAGATAGAGGTGAACACTCTGAAATGCAGGAACGAGATATAGAACTTGCATATATAACGAGAATTAGAAAAAAATAATATAATTTTTGCAAGAAGTATTGACAAATTATGCAAAAGTGTATATAATGTACTCAAACAGAAGAAATCTGTAAAATATTTTAAGGAGGCTTGTATTTATGTTTAACCACAAGGATTTACCCCTGCTGTTGCTTGATAACAGTTCTATGATGTCTGTACTGAATGAGGGCGAGTTCAAATGTTATAATCTGCCCTTTGAGGACGCAAAGCATCTCATCGACATTTATGACGAATCCGACATTCTCCGTTGTTTCTCTAACCCTGATATTGAGACAGTAATCTTCGATTATCTTGGTTGTGCAAAGCGTGATTTTGAGTACAAGCGTATCCGTAATATGCGTGCAGGTCAGGATGCTATTGTTTTCAAACTCTATGTTACTCCCTCTGAAACTCAGCCTGTTATCAAAGCAGATGATGGGGTAGAGGCAAAGAAAATTCAGAATGTATATGTTTACTGCCAGTATCTGACACGCATTTCATAATCTGTTTTATGATTAATGTTTTCTGATTTTAAATCAACCGCTTCTGAACCCGGGTGTAGCCCCGGGTTCTTTTTTTGTTCTTCTGCTTTTTCAGGGTGTTGCTTTTGCGGATTTTATAAGATATAATGGTAATGTTAATCTGAAATTAAGGGTGATATTAATGGCAACAGAGAAGCTTTATTTTAAAAATGATTATTCTGAGGGTGCTTGTGAGCAGATTCTCAGAAGATTTATGGAGATAAACTATCAGCAGAATACAGGCTACGGCACAGACGAATACTGCAAGAGTGCTGAGGAGAAAATCCGACTTGCCTGTAACTGCAAGGATGCTCAGGTGAAATTTATATGTGGCGGCACACAGACAAATCAGCTTGTAATCAGCACTATGCTCCAGCCTTTTGAGGGTGTTATCGGTACTACTACCGCCCATGTTGCGGCTCACGAAGCAGGCGCTATTGAGTATTCAGGCCACAAGGTGCTTACTCTGCCTCATCACGATGGCAAGATTGACCCTGTGGAACTTGTGGATCTGATTGAAACCTTCTGGAATGATGACAGCCACGAGCATATGGTATACCCGGGTATGGTGTATGTTTCTCATCCTACAGAACTTGGTACTCTTTATTCAAAGGCTGAACTCCAGGCAGTTGCCAATGTGTGTAAGAACTACAATATTCCTCTGTACCTTGACGGTGCAAGACTTGGTTATGGTCTTATGAGTGAGGAAAGCGACCTTACTTTAGAGGATATTGCGGAGCTTTGTGATGTTTTCTATATCGGCGGTACAAAGGTTGGTTGTCTCTGCGGTGAAGCTGTTGTGTTCACCCGAAACAATATGCCCAAGTGCTTTGTGGCTCAGATTAAACAGCATGGAGCACTTATGGCAAAGGGATGGGTGACAGGTCTTCAGTTTGACACACTCTTTACAGATGGGCTTTACTATGAACTGGGCAGACATGCAATTGAGATGGCAAACCTTCTTAAGCAAGGTTTTGTTGAGAAGGGTTACAAGCTCTCTGTTGATTCCCCCACAAATCAGCAATTTATTGTTGTTGATAACGAACAGCACAAGAAACTATCTGAGATTGCTGTGTTTGAAAATTGGGAGCGACTTGATAAGGAGCATACAGTTGTCCGCTTTGTAACAAGCTGGGCAACAAAGAAAGAGACAGTTGAGAAACTTATCTCTCTTATCTGATCTTTTGTTTAAGAGTATAAAGTAACTGTTCTCTGAATAAACTTAATATAACTTAGTAAATGCTTCGGTTTATCTGAGGCATTTATTTTTTTATTTTCATAGATTGTTTACTTTTGCCTTATTGCTTAAATGTTGAGTAATGTGGTATAATAAGATAACAATAAATTTCAGTCAGGAGTGATTACATGAAAATATGTGTATTTGGTGCGGCTTCTCCCAAAATCGACCAGGAATACATCGACAAGGTTGAACTTCTCGGTGAAGAAATGGTAAAGAGGGGACACTCTCTTGTTTTTGGCGGCGGCGCTAATGGCCTTATGGGTGCGGTTGCCCGTGGAGTTCAGTCTCAGGGTGGAAGAATTGAGGGTATTATCCCCAGCTTCTTTGAGAATGAAGAGATTGAGGCTGTGTTTGAGTATTGTGACGAAGTGTTCGAGACTGCCACTATGCGTGAGCGTAAGCAGATTATGGAGGACCGCTCAGATGCTTTCGTAATCGTTCCCGGCGGTATCGGTACCTTTGAGGAGTTCTTTGAGATTATGACTCTCAGACAGCTCTGCCGTCATAACAAACCTATAGCACTCTTTAATATCAAAGGCTACTACAACGAACTTAATGCTATGATGCAGGCTGCTGTTGAGAAAGGATTTGTACGTTCTGCTGTGGATGCGCTTTATAAAACCACAGATGATATGGAAGAACTTTTTGCATTTCTTGAGGCACCCCAGCCTGAGAATTTACTGGTTAAAGACCTGAAGGACGGTTGATAATATGAAGCTAACCTTTATCGGTGCCTGTCACGAGGTAACGGGTAGCAGTACCCTTGTTGAAGTTGCGGGTAAATATGCTCTGGTGGATTTTGGTATGCCTCAGGGAATTGATGTGTTTGAGAATGCACCCCTTCCTGTGCATCCATCGGAGATTGAGTTCCTCTTTCTCACTCATGCTCATGTAGACCATTCAGGGTATATTCCGCTTCTGTATAAAAACGGATTCAGAGGTCAGATATTTGCAACTGCCGAGACCTGCGATTTGTGTGAAATTATGCTTCGGGATTGCGCTCATATTCAGGAGTCTGAGGCAAACTACAAAAATCGCAAGAGACGCCGTGCAGGTAAAGAACAGATAGAACCTCTTTATTCTATGGAGGATGCAGAGTCAGCGCTGCGGCTTTTCAGACGATGCAGATATGCTGAAAGATTGCAGATTAACGAGAATATCTCTTTGCGTTTTACTGATATCGGACATCTTCTGGGCAGCAGTTCGGTAGAACTGTGGCTTATGGAAGATTCAGTTGAGAAGAAGATAGTTTTCAGCGGTGATGTGGGCAATACAAATCAGCCTATAATCAATGATCCCAAATGCATTGACGGCTGTGATTATCTTGTTGTAGAGTCTACTTATGGTAATCGGATTCATGAAAAGCATAGGGAAGATACCATAGGTAAACTTGCCTGGTATATACAGACTACTCTTGATAAAGGGGGCAGTCTGATTATTCCATCCTTTGCTGTAGGCAGAACCCAGGAGCTTCTTTACTTTATCCGTGAGATCAAAAACCGCGGTATGGTACAAGGTCACGATAACTTCCCTGTGTATGTGGATTCACCTCTTGCAAACGAAGCCACAAGCATCTATATGCAGTGTAGCACAGATTGCTTTGATGAGGATATAAAGGCGGTTATGCAAAGAGGTGAAAATCCTCTTGTATTCCCGGGACTTAAAACTTATGTTTCTATTGATGAGAGTAAGAAACTTAACGCAGATGATACACCAAAGGTTGTGATTTCTGCCAGCGGTATGTGTGAGGCAGGTCGTATCTGTCATCACCTTAAGTATAATCTGTGGAAGCGTAACTGTACTGTACTCTTTGTAGGTTATCAGGCAGAGGGTACTCTGGGCAGAAGAATTCAGGACGGAGCAGAGAGTGTGCGTATCTTCGGTGACGACATTGCCGTTAATGCCCGAATTGCATCTCTCAAAGGTATCAGCGGTCACGCAGATAAAGAAGGTCTCATTAACTGGATAAACTGCATAGGGGAGAAACCCTGTGAGGTATTCGTAAACCATGGCGAGGATACATCCTGCATGGAGTTTGCGCAGACTGTGAGCGAGACTTTTGGTATCAAAGCAGAGGCGCCCTACTCAGGCTCTGTGTATAATCTGCTTACAGGTGAATATGAGCATAGGGCTGAGCCTGTACCTGTCAAGAAGAAGTCCGGTACAGCACCGCCTGTTACAAAGAACAGAATTGCATTCACAAAACTTTCAAAGGCTATGGATGTACTTGTGCAGGTGGCTGAAAATTCAGAGGGGATTCCTAACAAGGAACTTGAGCGTTTTGCTGCAGAGGTAATTGCTCTGGCAGATAAATATCGGATAAATTAAATTTGTATAAATAATAGAGGCAAGACTCTGCAAACTATCTTCTGCGTGAGTCTTGCCTTATTGGTGTGTTATGATAAGGAAATACATAGGTAATAAAGAATTCTATAAAAAAGTGTTGGTGATAACCCTGCCCATACTTGTTCAGCAGATTATCACCAACTTTGTAAGTCTGATTGATAACATAATGGTTGGTCAGATAGGCACCGAGCAGATGTCGGGTGTTGCTATAGTCAACCAACTTATCTTTGTTTTCAATGTGTGTATCTTTGGCGGAATTTCAGGTGCAGGTATATTTACCGCACAGTTTTTCGGCAAGGGAGACCACAAGGGTGTACGTTCCACATTCAGAGCAAAGGTTATTATTGTGCTGTTGATGACGGCCTTGTGTATAGGCTTGTTCCTTACTCTTGATGATGAACTTATATCACTTTATCTCCATCAGGGACAGGATAACCTTGACCTTGAGGCAACCCTTATGTACGGCAAGGAATATATGAAGATAATGCTTCTTCAGCTTCCCCTCTTTGCTCTTACTCAGGCATATGCAGGTACTTTGCGAGAAACAGGAAAGACAGTACCTCCTATGCTGGGCGGTATGGCGGCGGTTGTTACAAATGTGGTTCTTGACTATGCGTTGATTTTCGGCATAGAAGCTCTTGGTATTCCTGCTATGGGTATAAGGGGTGCCGCTGTTGCAACTGTTGTTTCCCGTTTCTGTGAGTTTACGGTGGTTGTGTTGTGGACTCATTTCAATAAGGCTAAGAATAAGTTTATTGAGGGAGCATACAGAAGTTTCCGTATTCCAAAGGAACTTATGGGCGGAATACTCCGCAAGGGCTTTCCGCTTATGATAAATGAGGTGCTGTGGTCAACAGGACAGGCTGTGCTTACAGGTTGCTATGCTACAAGGGGACTTGAGGCTGTGTCGGCACTCAATATCAGTTCAACTGTATCAAACCTTTTCTTCTGCGCTTTCTTTGCATTCGGAAGTGCCATCAGCATTATTGTTGGTCAACTTCTGGGTGCAGGTGAACTTGAAAGAGCAAAGGATGAGGATAGAAAACTTATTTTTACAACTGTTGTGGTTTGTGTGATTATCGGAACTGCTATGGCGTTCCTGTCACCTTTGTTCCCACAGATATACAATACAACAGATACGGTAAAACGCATTGCAACAGAATGCTTGTTCATAAGCTCTGTTATGATGCCTTTCCATGGATTTATCCATACAGCATATTTTACTCTGCGTTCAGGTGGAAAGACTGTTGTTACTTTCCTGTTTGACAGCGTGTATGTATGGGTTGTTCTTATTGTTGCGGCATTCACACTTTCAAGGTTTACAAACCTTGATGTGGTCAAGATGTATGCCATTGTCCAGAGCCTTGATATTCTCAAGTGCGTTGTGGGCTACATACTTGTGAAAAAAGGCGTATGGGTAAATAATCTTGTGGAAGATAAACCTGCGGTCTGATAAATAAAAAAACTATTAAGAGGATGTGCTTGTGCGCATCCTCTTTTTCGTGTTTGTTAGACAAACTTTGACATATCAGATTCTATGTGATATAATTGTAACACTTTTGTTTTTTGGAGTTGTTTATATGATATATATTCTTTATAATCCCCTTGCAGGTGGGGGACAGGGTGAGACCTTTGCAAAAGAGGCAGAGAGAACACAGACAGCCAAATGTGAACTTCATTCTGTAATAGATATGGATATGAAATCTTTTGTATCAGGCTGTACTGCTGAGGATAAGATTATTCTTTGCGGCGGAGACGGTACACTTAACCGCTTTGCAAACGATGTGTATGGTATTGATTATCCCTGTGAGATTTATCTTTATAAGTCCGGCACAGGTAATGACTTCCTTAAAGATGTAGAGGATAAGATGCAGGGCAATATGCTGTATCTTAATGAATATATCGCAAATCTTCCTACAGTTGTTATTGATGGTGAAGAGCGTAAGTTTATCAACGGTATCGGCTTTGGTATTGACGGTATGTGCTGTGAAGTGGCAGACCAGATTATTGCCAAAGGTAAAAAGGCGAACTATGCACTCATATCCATTAAACTTCTTATACATGGCTACAAGTGTCCCAATGCTGTTGTTACAGTAGATGGTGAGAAGTATAACTTCAAAAGAGTGTGGCTTGCATCAGGTATGAACGGAAGATACTATGGCGGCGGTATGATGGTTGCACCCGAACAGGACAGACTGGGGGATAATCTGACATCCTGTATTATCCATTCCAGCGGAAAGCTCAAGACACTTGTGGTTTTTCCTCGGCTTTTCAAGGGTACACATATTAATCACAGAGAGATGACAAAGATTCTCACAGGTAAGGAAATTACAGTTGAGTTTGATATTCCCACAGCCTTGCAGATTGATGGCGAAACTGTGTTGGGTGTTACATCCTATACAATCAAAAAGTGACTATGATTTTAGAGCGGATATCTTCTGGTATCCGCTCTTGTGTGTTTTATGTAAACAAAATTTTCAAATACCTCTTGACATATAATACTATGTGGTGTATAGTATTGTGTGTAAGGAGGTATGTTATGGATATTCAACTTAAACGAGGACTTTTGGATGTGTGTGTACTTGCATCAATAAAAACCCAGGATTCCTACGGATATCAGATGATTAAGGATATCAAGCCTTATATAGAGATTTCGGAGTCAACCCTGTATCCTATTCTCAGGCGACTTGAGGCGGCTTCTCTGCTTACTGTGCGAACAGCCGAGCATAACGGAAGACTCAGAAAATATTACAGTATTACAGACGCAGGTCGGCAGAGACTGGAGGATTTCAGAACAGAATGGAACGAACTGAACTCTATTTACCTGTATGTTACAAGGGAGGTATAAAATGATGGATAAATTTGATTTTCTAGAAGAACTGGGAAACAGACTGGTAGGTCTGCCAAAAGAGGACAGAGACAGATTTATTGAGTATTACTCTGAGATGATTGATGACAGAGTAGAGGAGGGAATGACAGAGCAGGAGGCTGTTGCGGACATAGGTACTCCGGCAACTGTTGCAAAAGAAATTCTCAGCTCTTTCCCTTTGACAAAAATTGTTAAGGAAAAAGTAAAACCCAAGCGCAGACTTTCTGCAGTAGAAATTATTCTCATCGTTCTGGGGGCGCCTGTGTGGGTACCTGTACTGGTTTCACTATTTGCTGTGTTCCTCTCAGTTTATCTTGTGCTGTGGTCGGTAGTGCTTACATTTATCTGTGTTGATATTGCATTCTTTGCTGTAGTGATTGCGCTGCTGGCTGCTTTTACAGGCCTTCTTATAACAGCACATGTGCCTGAGGCTTTTGCTTGTCTGGGTGCAGGATTTATTATGGCTGGTCTTTCACTGCTCACCATGCTTTTTGTAAAGTTACTTATCAAGGGTGTAGTCTGGATTGGTAAACAGATTATTTTAGGTATTAAGTATTTCTTTGTAGGAAAGGGTGATAAAAAATGAAGAAATCAACAATAGTTATTCTTATAGTTTCCTTGTGTTTGCTTGTTTCAGGTGTAATTATTTGCGGAGGCGTACTTCTTATGTCTGATAATTTTGCTTTTGATTTTGAGAATAATGGTAATGTGTCATATGCAGAAAGAACAGAAACTCTATCAGAGAAATTTGTTAATGTGGATGCAGATTCCCTTTCAGGCGGTATTGAACTTTTTCCCTCATCTGCTGATGAGTGTGTGATTGAGTGTTCAGAGTCTGATAACGTGCGTTTTGACATCAAAGTTGATGGCGATACTCTTATGGTTAAAAGGATAGATACAAGAAAATGGTATCAGTTTATAAGGATTGGTTTCAGCAAAGAGTATATAAAAATCTATCTGCCTCAGGGCGAGTATAAGGATATCGCATTGAAAACTAACAGCGGTAAGATTGTTGTGAATGACGGACTTACTTGTGATAACCTTAAGGCAACGAGTACAAGCGGAAGTGTAAGAGCTTATACTCTTAACGCAAAAGATACAATAGAACTTTATTCAACAAGCGGCAGCGTTGTGGCGGATACAATCACCGCAAAGAATCTTACAACTTCATCTACAAGCGGTAAGACTACCCTTGGTAATCTGGAGATTTCAGGTGCATTGGATACAAATGCTACCAGCGGTAAGATTGAGATTTCTCAGGTGAATTGTAATTCTGTATCAGTTGACAACTCAAGCGGTAGTATTGTTCTCTCAGGGGTTATCTCTGAATCTTCTTTCGATGTAAGCAACACCAGCGGTAGGATTGAACTTCTCGGTTGCGATGCCCAAAGTCTGGATATCAAAAATACCAGCGGCGGTGTGAGAGGTACACTTCTTAGCGATAAGGTGTTTGTTGCCAGCAGCACAAGTGGTAAAGTAAGAGTTCCCGACACTACACAGGGCGGTGTATGCAAGGTTAGAACAACCAGCGGAAGTATCGATATTGATATCAAATAAGGTTCAAGGAATAAAAAACAAGGCACAGATACAAAAGTATCTGTGCCTTGTGCTTTGTGAGGTTTTTATCTGAGCTTTGCCAGCTTGTCAGTATTTACAATAACAATCAGCTCTGTGCCTCTTTCAAGAGGTTTTGCAGGGTCAACATCAATTGTTACTGTGTTTCCTTCTTTGACAGCAACAATATTGAGGGAGTATTTCTTTCTCAGATTCAGTTCAAGGAGGTTTTTGCCTACCCATTCGTCTTTAACATCAATCTCAACCATAGAAACTTCCTTTGAAAGTTCCACAACATCTACAAATCCTGATGAGAGCAGATTCTTTGCAAGTCGGATGCCTGATTCGTTCTCAGGGAAAACAACTTTGTCCGCACCAACTTTGAGCATAATCTTTCTGTGCATTTCACTTGCACACTTTGCGATTATCTCGGGTACACCCGCTTCTTTGCACAGGGTGATTGCCATAACACTTGCCTCCAGGTTGTCAGCCATTGCAACGATGACTGTGTCTACATTGGATATACCCAGTTCGGTAATAACATCCGGGTCGGTAACATCTGCACATTTGCATACGGGGATATAGTCTATTGCAGAGTTAACGATGTTTTCATCAATGTCAACTGCAAGTACTTCGGCGCCGCTGTCGATAAGTTCTTTTGCAACTGCACAGCCGTATTTTCCAAGACCGAATACTGCGTAAGTTTTGTTTATACTCATATGTTATTTCTCCTTTTATCCAACACTTATTTTTTCTGTAGGGTTCTTTATTATATTTTTGTTTTCTTTTCTTAGTGTAAAGGCTACTGCCAGAGATATGGGGCCGACTCTGCCCAGATACATTGTTGCGATTATAACCAGTTTCGCGAAGGTGTCAAGGGATGCTGTGAGATTCCTTGACAGACCTACAGTTGCTGTAGCGCTTACTGTTTCAAAAAGTATGTCAAGCATGGGTGCTTCTGTTGTGCTGCACAGAAGCAGAGTGGACAGAAACATTGTTGCAAAGGATGTGAAAGTAACTGCAATTGCTTTGCTCACAGCTTCTTTTCTTAAGTTGCGGTTAAACAATGCGATTTCGTTGTTGTTTCTGATAGTTGCCACAGCACTTGCAAGGAGTACGGTGATTGTAATTGTTTTTACACCGCCTGCTGTACCTACAGGTGAACCGCCGATGAACATAAGAAGCAGAGCGACAACAGAAGAGCCGTTTGTGAGATCTTCCTGAGGGACTGTGGCAAAACCTGCCGTTCTGGTAGTTACAGATTGAAAAATTGAAACCTGTATTTTATCAAACAGGGAAAGGTTACCGATTGTAAGAGGGTTGTAATACTCAAAAATAAAGATGAGTAAAGCACCGGAGAATATCAGAAACAGGGTTACGGATAACACAATCTTGCTGTGAAGTGTAAGGCTTGTGAGACATCTGAACTTTCTCTTTCTGAAGTCTTTCGTAACTCTCAGCACATCCCACCATACAATGAAGCCAAGACCGCCTAAGATGATAAGTGCAGCGGTAACAGCGTTTATAAGGGGGTGGGTGGCATAGTTGCAAAGGCTGTTTGAACCGATGATATCAATACCTGCGTTACAGAAAGCAGAGATGGAGTTGAAAATAGATATCCATATACCTCTTGCACCAAACTCAGGTACAAACACAAGCATATAAAGAAGAGCGCCTGCTCCCTCAACAATGAAGGTGCCGATGATAACTTTCTTTACGAATTTTACAAGTCCTGACAGGGAGTTGAGATTGAATGCATCCTGCAGAAGAATTCTGTCTGCAAGTCCCATTCTTTTCCGGAGCATTATCATAATGCCGGATAGTATTGTGATGAGTCCCAGACCGCCAATCTGTATCAGACACAGAATGACAATGTGTCCGAAGGTGCTCCATTGTGTGGCGGTAGTCACTGTTACAAGTCCTGTTACACAGGTGGATGTGGTGGCTGTGAACAAAGCATCGATGAACGGCACAGCTTGTCTGTCAGCAGAACTTACAGGTAAAGCCAGAAGTATGCTTCCCACAGTTATGCACAACAGAAAGCTGAGCATAATCATCTGGGATGTGGAAAGAGAAAGAAACTTTTTCTTCATAATAAACCTCGGTTTGGAAATACTTGCAAATGTAAATTATAATTACCTAATTTATCCTGAATTATAACATATATTATTTGCGGTTTCAATGTATTAAAGCTGACAGTTTTGTTTTTTTGCATAATACTTTTTTATAAGGGGTGAAAACTTCAGAAAATATATCAAAAATTAGGTTTAATTCTTTATAAGCATTGACTTTATAGTGCTTTGGTGGTATCATAACCCTAATGAATCTTTAAGAGCGGTACAGAGATGCCGACAAGATTTGTGTATATATACGTCCGCAGTGGTTATACTATAACTGCGTACCTTATGTAACTGTGTCTTGTCGTGTGTCTGCGGCAGGATTTTTTTGTTATTTAAGGCTATTTATTATATACAGGTGACAGCTTATGAAGTACTTACTTACAAACGCTAAAGTGTATACAGACGGTGGTTTTTCTGAGACAGATGTTCTCGTTGACCGCGGTGTTGTTGTCGCTCTGGGTGAGAATCTCCAGTGCGATGAGGCTACTATTCTCAATTTTAGCGGATGTGTTATCTTTCCCGGCTTTGTGGATGTGCATGTGCATTTCCGTGAGCCGGGTTTTTCATATAAAGAAACCATAGAAACAGGCTCAAAGGCAGCGGCAAGAGGTGGTTACACAGCAGTGTGTACAATGCCCAACTTAAAGCCTGTACCCGACAGCGTACAGCATCTGAAAGAGCAGCTTGATATTATCCATAAGGATGCTGTTATCAAGGTTTATCCCTATGGCTCAATTACAGTTGGCCAGATGGGTGAAGAAATGTCAGACCTGGAGGGTATGGCAAAGGATGTAATCGCTTTCTCTGATGACGGCAGAGGTGTCCAGTCAAGAGAAATGATGAAAGATGCAATGCTCCGCTCAAAGGCTCTGGGTAAAATGATAGTTGCCCACTGCGAGGATAACTCACTTCTTCGTGGCGGATATATTCACGATGGTGAATACGCAAAGGCTCATAATCACAAAGGCATCTGCTCAGAGAGCGAGTATGGTCCGATTATAAGAGATATAGAACTTGTGGAGGAAACAGGCTGCAGTTATCATGTGTGCCACGTTTCGGCCAAAGAGTCAATAGATGCTATCAGACAGGCTAAGAAAAGGGGAGTGGATATCACCTGCGAAACAGGTCCCCACTACCTGGTGCTTGATGACAGTTGTTTGCAGGAGGACGGAAGATTCAAGATGAATCCGCCTCTGCGTGATAAGTCCGACAGACAGGCTCTTATAGAAGGTATCCTTGACGGTACTGTGGATGTGATCGCAACAGACCATGCACCGCATTCTGCAGAAGAAAAGTCAAAAGGACTTGAGGGTAGTGCAATGGGAATCACAGGTATCGAAACTGCTTTTTCCATTCTCTATACTAAACTTGTAAAACCCGGTGTAATCACTCTCCAAAAGTTGGTTGAGCTTCTGAACACAAATGCAAGAAAGCGTTTCGGTATCGGTTCAGAAATCAAAGTGGGAGAGAGTGCAGACCTGACAGTCTTTGATCTTGACTGTGAATACACTATTAATCCCGAGGAGTTTATCTCTAAGGGTAAGGCTACTCCCTTCAAGGGAGAGAAAGTTTTTGGAAAATGCCGCCTTACAATGTGCAATGGCAAAATTGTTTGGCAGGATGATAATGAATAAGGTGTTACGGAAGGAGAAATAAACAATGGCAAAACGTAATGACATCAAGAAAATTCTTATTATCGGTTCAGGTCCTATCATTATCGGACAGGCAGCAGAGTTCGACTATGCAGGTACACAGGCTTGTCTTGCTCTTAAGGAAGAGGGCTACGAGGTTGTTCTTTGCAACTCTAACCCTGCTACAATTATGACCGATACAACAATTGCAGATAAGGTTTATATGGAGCCTCTTACTCTGGAGTATATTGCCCGTATCCTCCGCTATGAGAGACCTGATGCAATCATCCCCGGTATCGGTGGTCAGACAGGTCTTAACCTTGCAACACAGCTTCAGAAGAAGGGCATCCTTGAGGAGTGTGGTGTTGAGCTTTTGGGTACAAGTTCCGAGAGTATCGAGAGAGCAGAGGACAGAGAACTGTTCAAGGAACTGTGCGAGAGCATCGATGAACCTGTAATTCCCTCCCGTATTACTTACAATATTGAAGAAGCAAAACAGGCAGCACTTGAAATCGGCTATCCTGTAGTTCTCCGCCCTGCGTTTACTCTGGGTGGTACAGGCGGCGGCTTTGCTTATAACGAGGAAGAACTTGTTGAGAAAGGCCGTAACGCATTCAAACTTTCTCCTGTATCTCAGGTTCTTATTGAGAAGAGCGTAAAGGGTTACAAGGAAATCGAGTTTGAGGTTATGCGCGATGGTGCAGACCATGCAATTATGATCTGTGGTATGGAGAATATCGACCCTGTAGGTGTTCACACAGGTGACTCCATGGTTGTTGCTCCTATTATGTCCCTCAATGATCACGACTTCAATATGCTTAAGGAAAGTGCCCTGAAGATTATCAAGGCTCTGAAGATTGAGGGCGGTTGTAACGTACAGTACGCTCTCAACCCCACAACCTCCGAGTATTACCTTATCGAGGTTAATCCCCGAGTTTCCCGTTCTTCTGCTCTTGCATCCAAGGCATCAGGTTATCCTATCGCAAGAGTTACTGCAAAGATTGCAGTTGGTATGACTCTGGAGGAGATTCAGATTGCAAACACAAATGCAGCATTTGAGCCTGACCTTGACTATGTTGTTGCAAAACTTCCCAGATTCCCCTTCGATAAATTCCCCACAGTTTCCAACGAGCTTTCAACTCAGATGAAGGCAACAGGCGAGGTTATGGGTATCGGCTCCACACTTGAGGAGTGTCTGCTCAAATCTGTCCGTTCACTTGAGACAGGTGTTTGCCACTTCTATATGCCTAAGTTTGACTCATGGACAACTGAGGAAATTGAAACTTATATTGAGAAATTCCACGATGATAACTTCTTCGGTGTGGCTGAACTTCTCCGCCGTGGTGTTACTATTGAGAAACTCCACGAAATCACAATGATTACAGAACTCTTCCTTGAAAGTCTCAAGAAGATTGTAGATTTCGAGAAAGTTATCGCAGATAACAAGGGCGACCTTGAAACACTTAAGGAAGCAAAGAAAATCGGCTTTGCTGATAAATATATTGCAAAACTCTGGGGTATGACAGATGACGAGATTTTTGCAATCCGTAAAGCAAACAAGATTTTCCCCATCTACAGAATGGTTGATACCTGCCACACAGGTGCATACATTCCTTACTTCTACTCCAGCTACCAGGGCGAGAACAAGTCCATTGTAACAGATAACAAGAAGACTATCGTTCTTGGTGCAGGTCCTATCCGTATCGGTCAGGGTGTTGAGTTTGACTACTCCACAGTTCACGCTGTATCCACAATCCGCAAGTCGGGTATTGAGGCTATCATCATCAACAACAACCCTGAGACAGTTTCTACAGACTACACAACTGCCGACAAACTCTACTTTGAACCTCTTACTCCCGAGGATGTAATGAACGTTGTTGAGTTTGAGGGTGCTTACGAGGCAATTGCTTCTCTGGGCGGTCAGACTGCTATCAACCTGGCAGAGCCTATCGGCAGACGCGGTGTTAAGGTTATCGGTACAGATGTTGAGGCTATCGACAGAGCAGAGGACAGAAAGAGCTTTGAAAGAATTCTTGCTGAGCTTCAGATTCCTCAGCCCAAGGGCACAGCAGTTACAAACATCGAAGACGGTGTGGATGCAGCAAACAGAATCGGTTATCCCGTACTTGTTCGTCCTTCCTTTGTTCTTGGTGGTCGTGCAATGCAGATTGTTGCTAACGAAGAGCAGCTGAGAAGATACCTGAGAACAGCCGTTGAGGTTGACGAGGACAAGCCCGTACTTGTTGATAAGTATATTATGGGTAAAGAGGTAGAGGTTGACGCAGTATGCGATGGTAACGATGTATTCGTTGCAGGTATTATGGAGCTTGTTGAGCGTACAGGCGTTCACTCAGGTGACTCCATCAGCGTTTACCCTGCATTCAGCATCTCTGACAAAGTTAAGGGCGTAATCCTTGAGTACGCAAAGAAACTTGGTCTTGGTCTTGGTATTGTAGGTCTCTACAACATCCAGTTTATCGTTGACTCTAACGATGATGTGTATATTATCGAGGTTAACCCCCGTTCCTCCAGAACAGTACCTTTCCTCTCCAAGGCAACAGGTTACTCTCTGGCAGATATAGCCACAAATGTAATTATGGGCAAGACTCTCAAGGAGCAGGGCATCTTCACAATTTATCCCACAGAGAAGAATCGCTGGTATGTAAAAGTTCCCGTATTCTCATTCAATAAAATCAAGGGACTGGATGCTTACCTCTCTCCTGAAATGAAGTCCACAGGTGAGGCTATCGGCTACGATAAGAAGCTGAACCGTGCTATGTACAAGGCTATTCAGGCTGCAGGTATGACAGTTCAGAACTACGGCACAGTACTTGTAACTATTGCTGATAAGGATAAGGAAGAGGCACTTCCTCTTATCCGAAGATTCTACAAGCTGGGCTTTAATATCCAGGCTACAGAGGGTACAGCAAACTTCCTCATCAAGAACGGTATCCGTACTCATAAGATGGGCAAGATTTCTGACGGCTCCGAAGATATCCCCAAGGCAATCCGCAAGGGCCACATTGCATACGTTATCAACACAAGAGATATCGGCTCTATGAGTCAGGCAACAGACGGTTACGAAATCCGCTCTTGTGCTTCTGAGAATAATGTTACAATGTTCACAGCTCTTGATACAGTAAAGGTACTCCTTGATGTACTTGAGGAAACAACACTTACAATTTCAACAATCGATGCAGAGTGAGTTGATTAAATAAATGAAACAGGTAATTTTTAAAGTAATCTCTAACGAGAAAATAGCAAAAGATGTGTTCAGAATGGTGATGGGGGGAGACACCTCCTCTATTGCCTGCGGACAATTTGTGAATATTCAGATTGACGGTCTGTATCTTCGCCGCCCTATCTCTGTATGTGAGGTGGTGGGTGATAAACTCACAATCATCTACAAGGTGGTAGGTAAGGGTACAGAGGTTATGAGCAAGATGGGTGAGGGGGTAGCCCTTGATGTGCTGACAGGTCTCGGCAACGGTTACAACCTTGAGGTGAGCGGAGAGAAACCTCTCCTTATAGGCGGCGGTGTAGGTGTGCCTCCTATGTATCAACTTGCAAAGGACCTTGTGGCACAGGGCAAGGAAGTTACAGTTATCTTAGGCTTCAATAAGGCTGAAGAGATTTTCTACAAAGACGAGTTTGAAGCTCTCGGTGCAAAGGTTTATGTTGCAACTGCTGACGGCAGCGTTGGTACAAAGGGCTTTGTTACCCATGTAATGGAGACTCTTGATGATTACACCTATGTATACACCTGCGGTCCCGAGCCTATGCTCAAAGCAGTTTATAATGAGAGCAAAACATCAGGTCAGTTCAGTTTTGAGGAGCGTATGGGTTGCGGCTTCGGTGCCTGTATGGGTTGCTCCTGCAAGACAAAGTACGGAAACAAGCGTATCTGCAAAGAAGGTCCTGTGCTTACAAAGGAGGAGATTATATGGTAAATACAAAGGTAACTCTGTCAGGTCTTACTCTTGACAACCCTATAATCCCCGCCAGCGGTACATTCGGCTACGGCTACGAATTTGCTGAACTTTACGATATCAATATCTTAGGTTCCTTCTCCTTCAAAGGTACAACTTTAGAGCCCAGATTCGGCAATCCTACTCCCAGAATCGCAGAAACCCCCATGGGTATGATTAACGCAGTAGGTCTGCAGAATCCCGGTGTTGACAAGGTTATCTCTGAGGAACTTCCCAAGATGAGAGAAGTTTTCCATAAGAAGGTAGTTGCTAATATCAGCGGCTTCTGTGTTGAGGAGTATGTAGCCTGTTGCGAGAAGATTGACAAAGAAGACTGCGTTGGTCTTATCGAAATTAATATCAGCTGCCCCAATGTTCACGGCGGAGGTATGGCTCTGGGTACTTCACCTGAAATGGCAGCAGAAATTACTCGTGCTGTAAAGGCTGTTACAACCAAACCCGTATATATCAAGCTCACACCCAATGTTACAAGCATTGTTCCTATTGCCAAGGCTGTGGAAGAAGCAGGTGCAGACGGTATCTCCCTGTGTAACACTTTCCTTGGTATGAGAATTGACCTGCGAACAAAGAAGCCTGTAATCGCCAACAAAATGGGCGGTTTCTCAGGTCCTGCAATATTCCCTCAGGCACTCAGACTTGTATATCAGGTTTACGAGGCAGTAAACATTCCCATCATTGGTATCGGCGGTGTAGCAACTGCAGAGGATGTAATCGAGATGATGCTTGCAGGTGCAACAGCAGTACAGGTAGGAGCACAGAATCTTGTTGACCCCTATGCCTGTAAGAAGATTATAGAAGATTTACCTGCCGTAATGGAAAAATACGGCATTAAAGACTTAAATGATATTATAGGAGGCGCTCACAATGGGTAAAGACGTAATTATCGCCTGTGACTTTGCAGGCAAGGAACAGTGTCTTGCATTTCTTGACAAGTTCACAGATTGCAAACCTTTCGTAAAAATCGGTATGGAGCTGTTTTATTCTGCAGGTCCCGAGATTGTAAGAGAAATTAAAAACCGTGGTCACAAGATTTTCCTTGACCTTAAACTCCACGATATTCCCAACACAGTTATGAAGTCTATGTCTGTACTTCGTAACCTTGATGTTGATATGACAAACCTTCACGCATCAGGCACAAAGGCTATGATGGAGGCTGCACTCAAGGGCCTCACCCGTGAGGATGGCACACGCCCCATTCTCATTGCAGTTACTCAGCTTACATCCACAAGCGAAGAGGCAATGAGAGAGGACCTGCTCATCAACGCTCCCATTGATGAGGTTGTTATGCACTATGCAAAGAACGCTGCAGATGCAGGTCTTGACGGCGTTGTTTGCTCACCTCTTGAGGCTGGTAAAGTTCACGACAAGTGCGGTAAGGACTTTGTGACAGTTACTCCCGGTGTGCGTTTTGCAGATGGTGATGTTGGCGACCAGAAGCGTGTTACAACTCCTGAGCGCGCTAAGGAAATCGGTTCTGACTACATTGTAGTAGGCAGACCTATCACAGCAGCAGAGGACCCCGTTGCAGCATATAAGAGATGCGTAGCTGAGTTTGTTGGCTGATACTAAAACTGATTACAATTCTTAATAAGAAAGGACATAAATATTATGGAAAAGAAAGTTGCAAAAGCATTACTTGAGATTCAGGCAGTATTCCTTCGTCCTGATGAGCCTTTTACATGGGCATCAGGCATCAAAAGCCCCATCTATTGTGACAACCGTCTGATTCTTACATCTCCTGAGCAGAGAGTTATCGTAGAGAACGCAATTGCTGAGACAGTTAAACGCGAGTATCCCGATGCAGAGGTGCTTATGGGTACATCCACAGCAGGTATCGCACATGCTGCTATTGCTGCAAGTATTCTTGAGATGCCTATGGGTTATGTTCGTGGCAGTGCTAAGGATCACGGCAGACAGAACAAAATCGAAGGCAGACTCCAGGCTGGTCAGAAGGTAGTTGTTATCGAGGACCTTATCTCCACAGGCGGTTCTGTTATCGATGTTGTTGATGCTCTCAGAGAAGCTCAGGCAGAGGTACTTGGTATTGTTTCTATCTTTACTTATGGTATGCAGAAGGGCCTTGACCGTCTTGCAGCAGCAAACGTTAAGAATGTAAGCCTTACAAACCTTGATGCAGTAGCAGAAGCTGCAGCAGAGATTGGTTACATCAAGGACGAGGACGTTGCCCGTCTCCTCAAGTTCAGAGATAACCCCTCTGACGAAAGCTGGATTACAGCAAAATAATCTCTTAAACATATTTGCCTCCCCTAATTTCAGGGGAGGCTTTGTGAAGCAGAAAAACTATGGGGGAAACAGATTGTTCTGATTTCCCCGGGTTTCTGTAAGGCTCTCAGATGAGAGCAGGATAGATATTCAGGAGGTGTAAGGTATGAGAGGTCTTATTGATATAAGCGAACTTACTATTGAAGAAATTGAATCTCTTATGAACACAGCAGAGGATATTATTGCAAATCCTCAGAAGTATGCTGAAAGTTGTAAGGGTAAGAAACTGGCAACTCTGTTCTTTGAGCCTTCAACAAGAACAAGACTTTCTTTTGAGGCCGCAATGCACGAACTGGGCGGTTCTGTTATCGGTTTCAGCGATGGCAGCAACTCCTCTGCTGTAAAAGGCGAGAGCATTGCCGACACAGCAAGAGTTGTAGGTTGCTATGCTGATATTATTGCTATGCGTCACTTTATTGAGGGCGCACCCTTTGTTGCAGACCGCAACTGCGTTGTGCCTGTTATCAATGCAGGTGACGGTGGTCACAATCACCCCACACAGACTCTTGCAGACCTGCTTACAATCAGACGCGAAAAAGGTGATTTTTCTCATCTGACAGTTGGTTTCTGCGGTGACCTTAAATATGGCAGAACAGTACATTCTCTGTGTACAGCACTCTCCCGCTACAAGGGCGTTAAGTTTGTATTCATTGCACCCAAGGAACTGAGAATTCCCAGCTACCTTGTTTATGAAGTGCTGGAGAAAAACGGCATTGAATATGTAGAGTGTGATAACCTTGATGAGGCGATGCCAAATCTTGACATCCTCTATATGACTCGTGTACAGGGCGAAAGATTCGAGGATAAAGCAGAGTATGAGCGTCTTAAGGACAGTTACATTCTGACAACAGATAAACTTGAAACAGCAAAGCCTGATATGATTATTCTTCATCCCCTGCCCAGAGTTAACGAAATCTCTGTTGAGGTGGATTATGACAGCAGGGCTTGTTACTTCAAGCAGGTGTTAAACGGCAAGTATATGCGTATGGCGCTTATTCTCAAGCTCCTTTCTGAGGCAAAGCAGGGTATCAGCGCAGATGCAGTACGCCCCAAGCCTATCCAGGATGATGCAAACGGTCAGTATAAATGCGAGAATCCCAAGTGTATCACCCACACAGAGCAGGAGCTTCCTCAGGCATTTAAACTTGTAGACGAAGATAAAAACATTCTCCGTTGCAAATACTGCGAAACAAGAGTAAAGTGATAATCATATAGATAAAACAAAACAGGCACACATCAGAGCGATGTGTGCCTGTTCTTTTGTGTTTTTGAAAGATTTGTTAATTAACTCTGGTGAAAACTGTAGGGTAAAGAGATGTCATCTCACCAAGACTATTGCTTGTCAAGGTCAGGGTATCTTCAGTAAGTGTGAAGTTTTCGTAGTATCCATCTTCCTCACCATCAGATGTCATATAGAGTTTGTTGCCCTCAATTCTGTATGTACCCTTTGCAGGTGCAGACAAACTCTCAACCATCTCAGGGGTAATCATTTCATTAATCAGTCCATCAACGGAGGAATATCCCATAAATGCAAGTAACTGATTAACAGTCAGGTTAGCACCCTGCTGCTTAATAACCGCCGATAAATAATTAGTTACATTGTCTCTCAGATCAATCTTCAGATTTGCAACGGCTTTCTCAACAGAATCACGCTCGTATGAAGTTGTGTAAGTGCCATTGTCATCGAAATTCTGGATTATCTTAACAACAAAGGAATCAGCATAAATGTGCTCTGTCATGAGAGGGTCGCCCTCAAAAGCAATCGCAAAGCCAAGGTTAAGAGCTTCTGCTATATCACTTGTTGTTTCCCAAGTG
>SVPX01000027.1 GCA_015065665.1 Oscillospiraceae bacterium
TAATATCACCCACCTTTATTATACCTTGACAGGAATTTTATGAATGTGCTATATTATATGATATACTATATGTTATAATGTAAGATATATTTCTTCGAACTTTGATTGATAGGGGATGAAATCAAAATGAGTGAAAAGATTGTAGAGTTTTAGACAAAAAATCAAAAAATCATGGAAGATTGCGTTTGTTTCTACTTTTA
The DNA here is from genome assembly GCA_015065665.1 of Oscillospiraceae bacterium. GTDB lineage: Bacteria > Bacillota > Clostridia > Oscillospirales > Acutalibacteraceae > Ruminococcoides. The sequence continues at coordinate 201 of SVPX01000027.1, forward strand.
TTACCGGACTTCTGGTTCATATTTATAAGTTTACAAACACTTTACCAAACCATGATTCTGTTATGAATTACTATGCTGATCAGAATATTCTGGGTTCAGGACGATGGTTTTTGTCTATTGCCTGTGGAATAAGTTCGTATTTTGACTTACCTTGGATTACCGGTCTTTTTTCCATTGTTTTTATTGCTCTTACTGCAGTAGTTATTGTGGATTTGTTTAATATAGACAATCCAATAACAATTACTCTTACAGGTGCTGTATTATCGGTTTCGCCGGGTATAACTGAGACTTTATTCTTTGGCTTTACTGCTGATGGATATATGGTTTCAATGTTTTTAGCTGCACTTGCAGTAAGGTTATCGGCCTTTGAGAAAAAAGGTATCGGTTGGATTTTAGTTTCCTCAGGACTTTTGTGTTTGTCATGCGGAATTTATCAATCCTATATATCTTTTGCGTTTCTTCTTATGGCTTTCTATTTTGCGTTTGAAATGTTAGAGAATCGTCACGCAACCAAAGAAGCGTTTAGGTTTATTGGTAAGCAAATAATAATATATATTATAGGTTTAGTGTCCTATTATATTATTTGGCAGATGTGTATGCTGATACAGGGGGTATCTGCAACCGATTATCAAGGAATTCAGGAACTAGCTTCTGTTTCAACAATGTCCTTTGATTTTGGCGCATGGGTACAGGGTATTGTTCGAGCAGTTACATCCGTAGTGTTCTATTTTATCGAATGGAATATTATCTCAAATGGTATCACTCTTTATGCTGTTCTGAATATTGTATTCATTCTGATGCTAATAATCGGAATTGTAATAGCCTTGATAAAGAGTGGGATCCTAAAAAGAAAAAGTCAATTTGTATTGTTTTTGTTATCATTGGCATTTTGTCTGCCTACATCAATACTCTGGTCTTTTGTTTCATCTGACATATCCTATCGTCCTATGATGATGGTTAGTCTGAGCCTGATATTTGTATTTGCAATTGTGCTTTTTGAGCGGTACACAAACAATATTTTGCAAACAACTATGATATCTTTGTTGGTGATAATTATAATGAACAGTGCTCTTGTTGCTAATATTTCATATTACTATATGAATAAAGCTTATGAGCAAACCTATGCAATAGGTATCGATATTATTAGTGAAGTCCGTGATATTGATAAAGAAATTGATTTTGAGTCAATTGCGTTTGTTGGAGAACGGTCAGATCTTGTTTCAGATCTTACAACAAAATATCCTGAAAGTAATAAGATTCATAGATTGGCTCAAGTTCTCAGATCAGATTTGTTCTTAAATCGCCCCCATGCAGAAAGCATACTTAATGAATTGTATGCTTTTGAATATAGTTTTACTCCTGAAGAAAAATGCATAGAACTTGAGCAGAGCGATGAGGTTATAGCAATGCAATCGTGGCCGTCAAGAGAAGCTTTTAAAGTAATTGATAACGTTCTGGTTATTAAGTTAGGAGAAATCCCCCCACAGTAATTTTTTTCTGAAGAAAGTTAGAGTTGCTCTTTAGAAAAGGAAATCATAAAAGCCGACTAGGTTTCTTAATAGAATCCTGTCGGCTTTTTGTTCTGTGTAGTAAAAATTATTCTTCCATCTGTTTGCCGAGGAATGCGGCAGCAGATTGTGCAAGTTTAATCTCTGCTTCAGAGGGGACTTTTACTGTGTCACTCTGAAGCATCACTACAGCACCTGTCACATCACCTGCGGCAATAATGGGGTAGATGACCGCCGCCTGATGCTCAACACCCTCAATAGGCTGAACAGGGGAGATGTCTCCCTGATGTGCTGCAAAACTACGTCTGTTTTCCATATAACCTTCAAGTGTGGAGGTTACGCGTCTCTCAAGAAATTCCCGCTTTGATACACCTGCAGCGGCAATAACATGGTCTCTGTCACAGATGATAGTTGGCAGAGTGCTGATTCTTGAAAGCACATCCGCATACTGTGTAGCAAACACAGACATCTCACCAACAGGTGAATATTTTTTAAAAATAACTTCACCGTCAGTAGCGGTGTAAATCTCCAGAGGGTCCCCCTCACGGATTCTTAAAGTACGTCTTATTTCTTTTGGAATAACAACCCGGCCCAGGTCGTCTATTCTTCTCACAATACCTGTTGCTTTCATAATTATATAAAATCTCCTTGTCTTACAAATTTGTACTGTTAGTATTTGTATGTTAAGGGGATTTATACTGCGGGTTTTACATTTTAAGCTAAGTATGATATAATAATTAAAACCAAATAAAAGAAGGTGTTATATATGCATGATTGCTTTATCTCATACTCACATCAAGATACAAAAATTGCAGTAGCCGTTCAAAGCATCCTTGAGCAGAATGGTATTCGTTGCTGGATAGACTTTCGTGATGCTACTCCCGGTGTTGACTATGCAGCTTCTATTGTAAGAGCTATAAAATCATCAATCGTGTTTGTTCTCGTTTTATCGCAAAACAGCACAACTTCTGTACATGTATTAAATGAAATTAATTCCGCGGTAAATGCCGGAATTACTGTATTACCATTCAAAGTGGATAAAAGTGAATTAAATGATAGTATGGAATATTATCTAGGAAGAACACACTGGATGGACGCTCTTACGCCACCACTTGAAGAACATATTTTAAAACTTGCCGATACTATTCGTTTGTATAAAGATAAAGCAACGAGTGATTCGGATTTTACTCAAAAACAGAAAACATCGACTCAAGGAAGAAGTGCACCTTGCCGAATGCTTAAATATCAAGATTTGCTTGCGTTAGGATACACCTCTTCTTCTATTGCTTTGCAACTAGTAGAAAACGACTATATTAACTGTAATGGAATTGGTTTAGAGAACGAAGGAACGGCACAACAATGGGAAGAATACCTTCAAGATAATAGCGAGACTTTTCAATATTTAGTCAACGAAAGCAACAAAATTGTTGGCGATTGGTCTATTGTTGCCTTAAGCAAAGAAGCATTTAATATGGCAAAGAACGGCGAGCTATTAGAGGCTGATATAGATATAGATAAGACAGAAATGATTTGCTTTCCTGGTATGTATCATGGATATATTCTTACTTGTTCAATATTGCCTGAATATAGAAATATGAAAAATTACAATGTTCTTGTTGAATCGTTTCTTATTCAGCTAGAGGAATATGCAGAAAACGGTATATACTTCAAGAATTGGTGTATGAATGTTTTTAGTAAGGAGGTCGAGGCACTGGTGAAACAACTTGGCTTCAAATATCTTACAAACAACAAGGTGTTTGGGAAAATATATTTCTGCGATTTTTTGCCCTTGCCAAATCTTCCAATTTATCAAAAACATCCTACACTTGTTGAGAGGTATCAAAATGCAGGAATATAATTTTCAATGTAGAAAAGCTTTGCCATCAGATAATGTGGTAGCAATTGCTAGATATTTACACCTCACGGATCCATACATATATCCTAAAGTATGTGAGAATCCGATTGACGAGAATTGGATAGAGTTTGTCGGCAGTTGTATGAAAACAGAAAATAATATATTTAACACACGGCATCTCTCCGTTGTATTAGATAGTGATGCTATTGTCGGCGTTATATGTGTGATACCCTGTGGAATAAAACTATGTATAACCGATGATATCGATAACACATCAGAAGATTTTATCAATAATCTCAATCCTGTTATTAATGGCTATTTTGCCCCCCTTATTGATGAATCTTTTTCATATAACGGTTACAATATAACAAATATATGTGTTGATAGGGTTTATCGAAATAAAGGGCTCGGACATCTGCTTATGGCACACTGTATAGACGCATATGGCTCTAAAACAATTCATTTAGATGTTATCGCATCGAATAAACCTGCAATTAATTTGTACAAAAAATTTGGATTTACAATTTCAAATGAATACTATGGATATTCCGGAGATGATACAGAACTGTTGTGTTATCATATGATACGGTTGCCAAACAAATAAGATAGGCGAGGTGAATTTCACCTCGCTTTTGTTATGTTTAATCTTGGTGTTATCATCGATTATTCTCGCAACTCCTGTTGCTTTCATAATATATACAAAATCTCCTTGTCTCACAAATTTGTACTGTTAGTATTTGTAAAACAAGGAGATTTATACTTGATATCTTTTGTCTTTATCAATTGTTTTTCTGTGGCAGCGTTATTTCATTATAAAGCTCACTCTCAGTAAATAGTTTCCACAAGGCGGCACTAGTGGGATTTATTTTATGCTTTTCCTCAATTCCTTCAATATCCTCAAAGCTATACCGTTCTATTTTTTTGCTTTCGCTATTCGATTTGAATATGTTTTCACAGTATCTGTCATCATTTATAACCAATGCAAAGGATAATTCGTGTCTTAATCCGGTTAAATCAACGGCACTACCTAAAAATACAAATTTTGCTGTCCCGTTGTCAATCATGTTTTGTATTTCTTTAACCTGGGAGTAGTTGCTTACTTTGTTAATAGTTTCGCCACCTTGCCCAAACTCGAATTCCTCTATTCCAAACAATTCCTCAACATACTCTCTAAACAGCGCATTCTTTACTGAGAAATTCTCCAATAATTCTCTTTTGTTGTGGGTGTCACTGTTCTCAAACACTTCAAAACCACCCGAAGGAACAAACTGAATAAAACCTGGCTTCGCAGCAACATCTTGTGAGCGCTTTATAACCAATACCTTATACGCGCCGTTCTTATTTTTAAATAAGATTAACATTTGCACACCGAGCAAGGATGCTCTGGCACAGCCTGAACAGAGAACATTAGCAATAGGGCGATTCTCGTGTATTTTGTTTCTAATTGGCATCTCCTTTTGTGCAACACTCTCTATGTCTGCTTTTGATAAATTTTTTCTGTGTTTTATATACATACGATATATTTCATACTCTAAAATATGACTTGTATATACATTTTCTTCGTATGTACCAACCCATGCAGACAAGCCTTTGATTTTTCCTTCGCTATTATAACTGAAGGACTCTAACATATATCCCTGCATAAGCGGACGCTTGATAGTTGCAGAAATTACCCCCTTATATTTTTTGTAATAATGCGATTCTCTAAAGGGGTAATTTTTATCCGTTAGACACAAATTGTCCGGTTCGTTCAGTTCGTTAAAGGGATCGCTTAATGTTGTGTCTCCATATAAAATAAATGCAGGGTAATATCGTTCAAATAAATACAGACAGTTTTCTTTTCCGTAATATGCCATAAGTACTTTTGTTTGAAATTCAATAAAATCTTCCGAAGCCACCACTTCAGAATATTTCTTCGCGTTCTTTTCTTTTCTGACAACGAACCAATAATTATTTAGTTTTTTCCAAATAAAATCAAAGAATTTATCAAGAAAAAAACCAACTATTGCACCAATAAAAAAATTCAACATGGATTCTCTATACTCTCCTTACTTTAATACGAAAAAACATTTTATAGTTATTATATCATTAATAAATATTAGTTGCAACGAAGAGAGGGAAGATTCACCTTGCATTTGCTATGTAGACACCAATGCGTTCAGTGGGGTAAACTAAAAAATGGTGATTATGAACCTGCTATATAATAACGCATTCCTCAGTTTTTCTCACAATACCTGTTGCTTTCATATATATAAATCAATTCCTTTATCTCTTTCGTAGGGGCGGGCGCCTACGACCGCCCGAAAGTCATATATAAGTGCGGATGTGGTCTGCTGCTGTTGCCATAACCTACGAACATAAAATTCTGATAGTAATACTGTTATCTGTAAATACAAGAGATTATATCTTATTATTTACATTTTTGATTATGGTGATATAATAAATAGGTTGGTATGGCTGACTAAAAGGCTGTATTAACTATGTGAAAAATCAAAGGAGCAGATAATTTGTGAGTGATAGAAAAGTGAGAGGTCTGGCGCTTCTTTTTATGGCTACATATATGGTCAGCTATATTACCCGTGTCAACTTTGGCGCCGTTATTTCTGAGATAGAAGCGGACACCCATATAGCACGAACTTTGCTGTCCATGTCTATAACAGGCAGTTTCATCACCTACGGAGCAGGTCAGCTTATAAGCGGAGTGTGCGGTGATCTGGTTTCTCCCAAAAGGCTTGTGCAGGCAGGACTTATCACCACCACCCTGATGAACCTTATTATTCCTCTTTGTCAGAGTCCCTATCAGATGCTGGTGGTGTGGTGTATAAATGGTTTTGCCCAGGCGTTTATGTGGCCGCCTATAGTTAAACTGATGGTTGCTGCATTTTCAGAAGAATACTATAACAAAATGGCAATACGTATCTCCTGCGCCAGTTCATACGGAACCATAGTTACATATTTTGCGGCTCCGTTGCTTATATCTGCTGCAGGGTGGAGGGCTGTGTTTATATTCGCCGCATGTTGCGGTGCTATAATGACGGTGTTGTGGAGTAAATACTGTATAGATATAAAATCAATTGTGCAGAAACCCCTGAAGAGGGAAGAAATCAAAAAGCCTTCTGCTGTAAAGGTGCTGTTTTCCCCTGTAGTTATTGCTGTTATGTTTGCGATTATTCTACAAGGAATGCTAAGGGACGGTGTTACCACCTGGATGCCCACATATATTACAGATACCTATAATCTGGGTACCACTGTATCAATACTTTCGGGAGTTGTAATTCCTCTGTTCAGCATTCTTTGCATAAAAATTGCATCTGCTTTGTATAAAGGAAAGCTTCAGAACCCTGTACTGTGTTCCGCGGTTATGTTTCTGATAGGTCTAATATCCGCTGTAGCTCTTTACTTCAGCTCTGGCAGCAGCGTTATTTTGTCTGTAGTATGTACTTCTGTGCTTACAGGTGCCATGTATGGAGTGGCAACTATGCTGACAGCAATTGTGCCGCCTTTCTTTAAAAAGTACGGAAACATATCAACTGTTTCTGGTGTGCTGAATGCTTGTACCTATGTAGGAAGCGGAATTTCTACCTTCGGAATTGCGGTGCTTTCTAAAAATATGGGTTGGAAGTTAACCCTCCTCATGTGGTGCGTGGTTGCTGTTATGGGAACTATCCTGTGTTTTGTTTCAGCGATTCCTTGGAAAAAGAAGTTCTCAGAATCAGACTAAAATTTGTTATGAATTTGTTCTGAATTATATACTGAAAGCGGGGTGAAGTTCACCTCGCTTTTCCTTTTGTTACAGATTATGAATCTGATATTTGGTGGAATTGTAGGATTTGTGCAAAGTGTTTATAAAATATCTCTTGCAGATGTGTAAAATAACATCTGAACTGGAGCGTGAAAATCCGAGAGGTTCAAAAATAAATAAAAATATTATAAAAATGAATGCTTTTAATATATTTTTAGTGAAAAAAGTGTTGACAAATTGAATTTTGCGTAGTAGAATATGAACAGTCGATGAGATATCCATCGGCTGATTCGTGTTCAACGGATAAAAAATAAAAATTAATTTGAACGGAGATTTGTCATGAAAAAGTTTATTTCCTGCCTCGTTCTTCTTGCAATCGTTTTCTGCTCTTTTGCATTCACAGGTTGCACAGAGGAAACAAAAGAAATCGTAATCTACTCTTGTGCAAACGATAAGCGTCTTGCAGAGATGACAGGTATCCTTGAGGAGACTTTCCCCGAGTATACATTCGTTGTTGAGTATCAGTCAACAAGTAAGCTTGGCTCCAAGCTTCTTGCAGAGGGTACTAACACAGACTGCGATATTATCCACGACCTGAGCTTCCTCACACTTGATGCTCTTGATGCAGAGGGTCTTCTTGCTGACCTTTCCGCTTACGATACATCCAAGTATGTAGACGGCCTTGTTACAAAGTCCACTTACCTCCCCGAGGTTCTCACAGGCGGTGCTGTTATCATCAACACAAAGGTTCTTGAGGAGAAGAATCTTCCCAAGCCTGCATCTTACGATGATCTCTTAAAGCCTGAGTACAAGGGCCTTGTTTCTATGCCTAACCCCAATTCTTCAGGTACAGGCTACATGTTCTACAAGAGCCTTGTAAACGCATGGGGCGAAGAAAAGGCAATTGCTTATTTTGAGAAACTGGCTGAGAACGTTTTACAGTTCACAGAGAGCGGTAACGGCCCTGTAAATGCTCTTCTTCAGGAAGAGGTTGCAATCGGTCTCGGTATGATCACAAACGCTTGTGAGCAGATCGAGGAGAGCAACGCTCCCCTTGAGATCCTCGTTTTCGAAGAGGGCGCACCTTACTCTGCATACGGCCAGGCAATGGTTAAGGGCAAGGAAGAAAAAGCTCACGTTAAAGAAGTATTCGACTTCCTTGTTGGCGACTTCAATGTAGAGACTTGCAAGAACTGGGCTCCTGAGAAGATCTACAAGGACCTCGACTTCACAAACGAGTTCTTCCCTGAGAATCTCAAATACAGCGATATGTCCAACGACACAACAGAAGAGAAAGAGCGTCTTCTTAAGCTCTGGCCTATCGTATAAGTTCTGAGTATATCTCATAACTAAAATCAGATATCAGACTAATCTTAAGTACAAGGTGCATTTTTATGCGCCTTGTACTATGCTGTTTTATAAGGAAAGGAGTTACAATGAGTACTATGCAGACTAAATTACTGGAAGTTCGTAATCTTACCCATAGATTCGACCAAAAACTTGCACTTGATAATGTTTCTTTTGATGTTTATGATGGTGAGTTTCTTGCTATATTAGGTCCCTCAGGTTGCGGTAAAACCACTATTCTCCGCACACTTATCGGTTTGCTTGATGTAGATGAAGGAAAGGTTTCAATTGACGGAAGAGATATTACATATGCTCCTCCCTCATCCCGTAATATGGGTATCGTTTTCCAGAATTATGCTCTCTTTGAGAATATGACAGTTCTGAAGAATGTTCAGTACGCACTTAAGATGAAGAAGGAAACCCGCGCTGATTCAGAAGAAAAAGCAATGGCTATGCTTAAGGCTATGGGACTTACTGAGCATGCAAAGAAAAAGCCCAGTATGCTCTCCGGCGGTCAGCAGCAGAGAGTTGCTATTGCACGTACTCTTGTACTCAGACCCAGAATCATTCTTTTTGATGAGCCTATGAGCGCTCTTGATGTTGAGACCAGACTTGCTTTACGCGCAGAGCTTAAGCGTATTCAGAAAGAATTTGGTACTACAATGATTTATATTACCCATGACCAGGAGGAAGCCTTTGCTATGGCTGACCGCATTATGGTTATGGATGAGGCAAAACTTATTCAGATTGATACTCCTATGAACATTATTGAACATCCTGCTAACGATTATGTTCAGCGCTTCGTGCTTGATAATCTGCAGATTAAGGTTGATTCTTTAACTAAGTATATAAAGGCGTGAGGTGGATATGAAAAAAGCTTCTTTTTTTCCTAAGGCCACTTTGCCCAAAGTGATATTATGCTTGATTTTTATTGCCTTTGTGTTCTTTCCTTTTGCACAGATGGTATTAAAAATCACCTCTGAAGACATAACTTCAGTTTTCTCATCTCCTTCATTTTTACCTGCACTTTTCACATCTCTGAAGGCTGCAGCTATAACAACAGTTATTTCCGTACTCCTCGGATTTTTACTTGCTTTTTCGCTGAACCGTACCAACATCCCCTTTAAAGGCGTGTTTACTGTATTGCTGGTACTTCCTATGCTTATTCCTTCAATATCACACAGTACAGGTCTTATTGTTCTTTTTGGTACAAACGGTATTCTTTCTCAGCTTCTGGGAATGAATGGCACAATCTACGGTCTGTCAGGTATTATTGTAGGTTCAGTAATTTATTCTTATCCCGTAGCATTCCTTATGTTCAGCGATGCGCTGAAGTATGAGGACGGCTCACCCTATGAAGCGGCTCAGGTACTGGGCATTCCTGCAGGCAGAAGATTCTTTGCAATCACTCTGCCTTACCTTACAAAGCCCTTGATTTCAGCTACTTTCTCTGTATTTACATTGGTTATTACAGACTACGGTATTCCTCTGAAAATCGGTGGCAAGATTAACACTCTTGCAACTCTGATGTATCAGGAGGTTATCGGTCAGTTCCATTTCGGTCAAGGTAGCGTTATCGGTCTGATTCTGCTGACACCTGCCCTTGTTGCTTTCGTTATCAATCTGGTTATGAAGCGTCAGTCCAAAATGGGCTTTGTAACAAGTCCTGTCAACATCAAAAAGAATCTTGGCCGTGATGCAGTATCTTTCACATTTTGTATGTGTGTACTTCTTTGTATTCTCACACTTATCGGTGCATTTGCACTTGTTGCATTTACTGTTAAGTATCCCAGTGATATGACTCCCACACTAAAGAATGTTATGAGAATGCTTAATACAGGCGGTAGAAAAGCACTGACAAATTCCATTGTTATCTCCGTTATTGTTGCGACTATCGGTTCTATCGTTGCTTTCATCACAGCGTACTTTACATCCCGTATGCACTCCGCAATATCAAGCGTTCTGCATCTGTTCTCTATAACTTCTCTGGCTATTCCCGGTATTGTTCTTGGTCTGTCTTATTCAATGGCTTTCTCAGGTTCATTTATTTACGGAACATTGGCGATTCTGATTCTTGCAAACCTTATGCACTTCTTTGCATCTCCATATCAGATGATGTACAACTCCCTTTCAGGTATGAATCAGAACCTTGAGAATGTTGGTGATACTCTGGGCATAAGCCGTTTCCGCATTGTGCGTGATGTAATTCTGCCTCAGTCATCAGCAACACTTATCGAGATGTTCTCATATTTCTTTGTAAACTCTATGATGACAATTTCTGCGGTTTCTTTCCTTGCAAATGCAAGAACAAAACCTGTATCCCTGATTATAGAACAGTTCAATGCACAGGGCAATTACGAGATTGCAGCAGTAATTGCTATTATCATCCTTGTTGTAAACATCACTATGAAAACCATAGTGCATTTCACAACAGGAACCATCAGAAATCGTGCTAAAATAGCATCTGCAAAGAGGTGACAATATGCTGACAAAAAATCAATTCAATGTTCTGGTATATCTGGAATCCAAAAGAGAAGCTGTTTCTCAGCGTAAACTTGCAAACGAACTTTCTGTATCTGTAGGTACAGTAAACCGTACTCTCCAGCAGCTTGAAGAGATGGGTTTTGTAACTGACGGATGCATTAGCGAAACAGGCATTGAGGCACTTGAGCCTTATCGTGTTCGCAGAGCAATCTTTATGGCAGCAGGCTTTGGCAGCCGTATGATTCCCATTACTCTCAATACTCCCAAGCCTTTGGTAAGAGTTGGCGGTGTAAGACTTATCGATACTCTCATTGATGCTTGTATCGCCGCTGAGATTGAGGAGATTATTATTGTCCGCGGCTATCTTGGAGAGCAGTTTGACCAGCTTCTGTATAAATATCCTCAGCTTAAGTTTGTTGAGAACCCTGATTACAATTCTTCAAACAATATTGTTTCTATGCTCTACGCAAGAGAGTATCTTGGTTCCTGCTATGTTCTTGAGGCTGATTTGTATCTGAGAAATCCCAAGCTAATAACCAAGTATCAGTATTCTTCCAACTATCTTGGAATTCCTGTTAAGCGTACAGATGACTGGTGTATGTTCCTTGACGGCGGTTATGTTTCCAGAATCGCACACGGCGGCAAGGGTGATAACTGCTATCAGACAGTAGGTATCTCTTATTGGACTGCTGAGGATGGCGAAAGACTCCGTACTCATGTGCAGGAGGTATGTAACGAGCCCGGTGGACGTGAGCGTCTGTGGGGACAGATTCCTCTGGTTGTCCGTCATAAGGATTACAAGGTTACAATCCGTCCCTGTGAGTTTGAGGATATCGTAGAAATCGATACCTTTGCAGAGCTTAAGGAGCTTGACCACGCCTACGCATATTAATAATTAATATATTAATGCAGGCAAATATTAAACTGTATAATCATAAAGCGAGGTGACGAAAAATCACCTCGCTTTTTTATGTGGAAATACTTTTAGTAGTTCTTGTTTTTTATAATGCTTCTGTTTTACTTTTTATATTTGTTGTGTTATGATGTTATTGAGAATTAATAAATGGAGCAGAGGGAAATGTTGAGTAATAATATTATCGTTTTTTCTTCCGGTGTCAGTGAGAAGAACGGAATTACAGGAAGTATCAAAGATAAACTGAATGATATGGGTTATGTGTGTTCAGATTGGCGTGAGTTGTTTTCTTCTGCCAACGATGCTGATAATATAGCTCTGTTACCTATGCTGATTAAAAAAATCCCAACCTTTGATTTTGCTGTGCTTATATGTGAAGGTCACGATACCACATATATTTCACGAGGCGAAAATTCTGTGTGTGTGAAAACAATGCGTGATAATGTGTTGTTTGAAATTGGTTTGTGTGCTATGGCTGTGGGACTTAATCATACAATTCTCGTTACCGATAGGGATGTTTATCTGCCCGATGATCTGAGAGGCAGAAACGGACAACTGGCAGTTAAACAAATAACCGTTGCTTCTGACACAGAGTTCAGAGGTGAATCGGATGTAGCCCATATATGTGAGCAGATAAGTGAACATATGGAGTTGGAGAAAGAACACATAAACCAGGTTATTATCGGTGCTGCAGCCTCGGGAGCCTGTGGCTATGCCTCCAATTTTATATGCAGAACTCTGGAGCATATTGATGATGAACTCACATTGAATATTGACGGACAAGTCAGAAAAGTTTTCGTTCCCCTTGAAAAAATCCATATGCATATTGTGCTGCCCTGTACTCTGGATGAAAGTGTGCTGAATGATATACATAAAAAGCAAGGGGATTTGATGCAGGGGAGTGTGGTTTCTGCTCGTAATCGTCCTGCGGAGTTTCATTATTATTTCGAAAATGATGAGTTGCATATTGTGGATTATCCTACAAATATAGTTACCTCTTATGATACTGCCAAGATGATACTCAAGTTGGAAGCAGACGATGAATATGATGAGAAAGCATCCTGCAGATTTGTTGCAAAAGAACTTGCATTGTTTGAGACTACTCTGAAAACTGTGCTGAACGCTGAGTTTGTCAGTCAGGTTGTAGAGCAACATTATTCTTCAGCAACTGAAGAGGTTAAAGATAAACTGAAGAATAATGTGATGAGTGTGGTTTCTCACCGACTTACCATTACCAGATGTGATGAGTGATGTTGCTTTGGGGGGAACTTGTTATCGTTTTTTAATATAATCAAGAGGTGATAATAATGCAGTGGTGCGATTTACATACACATTCCACAGCTTCTGACGGCACAGACACACCTTCTCAGATTGTAGAGAAAGCAGTGGAGATGGGGCTTTCAGCAGTTGCACTTTGCGATCACGATACTATATCAGGTCTCAACGAGTTTCTTGAGAGTGCAAAGGATAAGTGTATTTTAGCAATTCCCGGGGCTGAGTTCTCTGTTGACTATAATGGCAACGAGTTGCATCTGTTGGGACTATTCATACCCGAGGAGTCTTTTGGCGAACTGTCTGCTTTGATGAGTGCAGAAGTTGAGCGTAAGAAAAAACAGAAGCGAGAACTTATCGAGAAACTTAACAAGGCAGGGTATAAGGTAGATATTGATAGAATTCTCGCGGCTTTTCCTTACGGACTTTTCAATCGTGTACCTGTTGCAAAACAGCTTGTTGAGAATGGATATGTAAGTTCAATTGAAGAAGCATTCAATACTCTTCTGTCCGAGGATGGGGGATTTTACAACCCAGGGGACAGAATAACCGTATGGCAGATGCTGGAGATTCTGAACAGAGTTGGTGCTGTGCCTGTACTTGCGCATCCCCTTAAGAGTGTGTCTGAGGGAATTCTCAGGGAGTTTTTGCCCTTTGCAAAAGAAAAAGGACTTGCCGGTATGGAATGTTACTACTCAGAGTATGATGAGGCTACAACTCAGAAAGCCTTTTCAATTGCTGATGAATTTGCCCTTCTATATAGCGGGGGCAGTGATTACCACGGAGATAATAAACCTCATATTAACTTAGGAACGGGTACAGGCAAGTTAAGAGTCCCCATTGACTTTGCCCTTGAGATTGAGAGAGAATCAAAGAAAAGAATTGTTGCAGACTAAAGCGGATTTTTGTCGAGTTTATTGTATTTTAATAAAAATTACGGTATTGTTGCGAAAATTTGTTGCAATTTGTATGAGGCTGTGGTATACTTATTAAACAATATTAGATTGTAATCAAAAAGAAATGGGGAACTAATATGGCAAGTATTAACGTGTGGAATATGTCTATCGGACACGAGGGCTACTCCAACGGCTACAGCGGTTGGCACAATGGTCCTAACTCTGCAGGCGGTGTGTCTCTCAAACTGTCCTTCAAGAACAACACAGAAAAAACCATCAAGTATGCGGCATTCTGGTTTACACCCTACAACGCAGTTAACGATGCTGTTTATTGAACTATCAGAAGAGAATCCAACAAAGGTATCAAATACACAGGACCTCTGAATCCCGGTGGTATTGCTACTGCTGTTTACGGTTCTTATGATTGCCCCGAGGTATGGACTCTCCGCCGTTATCGTGACGAGACACTTGCAAACACCTGGTACGGCAGAGCATTCGTTAAGACATACTATGCAATCAGCCCCACACTTATCAAGTGGTTTGGCCACACAACACTTTTCCAGAACTTCTGGAGAGGTCAGCTTGATCGTATGGTTGCAAAACTCCAGGCAAAAGGCTTTGAGGACACACCCTACGAGGATAAGAACTGGTAAGTTAATTTATCATATACATTTTAAGTATAACCTATACACAAATAAAAGCGGAGTGTTTCACTCCGCTTTTGCTGTATGGGAAAGTTCGGTGGGATGATGTCTTTCTTCGGGCTTGATTTCTCATCATTGGGTGATAACTGACTATTGGATTTTGACGATTTTCAGCAATAAATATTCAGGTTTAATTAACTGTTATTATGGAGGCTAAGATGGAACAGATATATAGTGTTAAGATTCAGACTGATTCGGGAGATAAGGAGTTTTCTGTTTTTTGCGGAGATGTTACTGAGTTTGACGGAGATATAGATATTCTTACCACATCGGCTTATGTCAATTCTTATGAGCCTACACCTCACACTATGTTTGAGGCATTGTATAATAAAGGTGTTTCCGTCTATAACTTGGCACAAAATCCAATGATAGACCTAAGAAAATTCAGCAATATATGGTTGTCTGAAGAAGTTACCGAAAACCAAGGCAGAATCAAGCGCATAGGTTGTATTGAGTTGCGCAGTTTCAATATACTGTGGTTAAATTCCGCAAAGATAGAGCAGTTTCTGATTGACAGAATCCGTACTTATTTTCTTATGTTGGATATGGCTGCTGTGCATAATGTAAAAATGGATACTGTAGTAATCCCTTTGTTGGGAAGCGGAAGTCAGAATATTGCAGTTGAGTTGATGATTGTTCCCCTGGTTAACGAATGCCTTAGTTTTCTGCGCAGAAATCCCTTTGTAAAGAGATTGTGCTTTATTGACAGAAAGATAAGTAAATCAACCATGATTGCAGATTACCTGAAAAAATCATACAGTATTATTAATCAGAGCAAAAAAAACTTTACTGAAAAACATCAGGAGCAGAAACCTTTAGTCAAGACGAGTCCTATGGTGTTTATCAGCTATGCGTCTGAAGATAAGAATATTGCTGACAACCTTTGTGCTAAACTGGAGTCACGAGGAATGCGTGTGTGGTATGCTCCACGTGATGTGGTAGGCCCTTATGCAGAAGCCATAGTTGATGGAATCGAAAGAAGTTCTTATTTTGTTGTTATTCTCAGCGAGAATAGTATGAAGTCACAGCATGTTCTCAATGAGATTGACCTGGCTTTTCAGGGCCTTCCCAATAATATAAAGTTCAAACCTCTGCGTATTGATGATACTATGTTTACAGCTTCTATGAAGTACTACCTGTCCCGTCAGCATTGGTTAGATGCAATTGAGCCGCCCTTGGAAGAACGACTCAATGAATTTGCAGATGGTATTCTTGCGGATAACTGAAGATAAGCAGAATTAACGAGTAACATTATTCTGAAAAACAGAAAAAGTAAATAAGGAAAAGTCCTTGCACAGTACACAGTTTGTGCAGGGACTTTTTGCATTGTTATAAATCTTATCTTGTTTTCAGAATTTCAAGAGTACAATTATCGGGGATACCATCAAAGTATTTTTCAATTACCTTTTCATACACGCTGTTTTCTTCCTCACTTGCAACCATAAAAAGCGTCATAGAAGAGCGGAGCTTCATATGGTCGGGATGGGGGAAAACCTCCCTTGGATTGTTGGTGTCAAGGGTGAGGAGTACCTGAGAAATCTCTCTCAGATTACTGCCCAGATACTCATCCTCAAGAAATTCTCTTGCTTCCTCCAGATTATGGATGCCGTAATACTCAGCCGTAACACTGTTGCCAAGTCCCTTGAGCTGTGGAAAGATGAACCACATCCAGTGGGTTTTTTTTCTGCCTTTTCTGATTTCAGAGAGGGCGACTTTATAGTAGTCTTTGTGTGCTTTTCTGAATTTTGATAAATCGTATTTCCCCATATAAACCTCCAAATAAAAATGGTCCGCCTGTGTGTACAAGCGGACCTTAAATAACTTAGTCTGAAAGATTAATCCCAGATGGACTTCATAATAACAGGATATGCCTTGTCGGTAATGCTTACGATTCTGTGAACCATATTGAGGCATTCCTCGCCTGTTGTGCCGGGGCTGACATAAGCGTCACACTCAACACGAACATCGTTGTCGTCATCAAGATAGAACTTAACCCATCTGTACTTCTGATTCAGAGCGTTACAGGTGATAAGACCTGCAGCCAGTTTGTCCTGCTTGTAGTTTGCAACCTCAAAGCAAACGAACTGTACCATATTCTCGCCGTCCTCGTCAAAAATGACAAGAACAGGAATGGAGTTCAGATTCTCGCCTGAATATGCAACGCGGACAACGAATTCGCTACGGTCAGTATACTTGATGCCCTTTTCGTCCATATAACGAAGGAACTCTTCTTTGTAAATGTGTGCCATATAAATAACCTCCAATTTTTTGACAGATTTCTCTGTTATTTTATTTAATTGTATCATCGAATGTTCCATTTGTCAACAAAAGGTTTTTGAAAATATGTAAACAATTTCTGAACAAAAAACAAAAACGGCGGAGCAAAAAGGGTGATGCTTCGCCGTTTTTTCAGGTGTTATTTATCAGACGTTTGCAGGGAGGATGTACTTGTCGCTGTACTCCAGGAACAATCTGTCAAATTCGGGATCCCCTGCTTTAATGCGTGTAAGATACTGGTGGATATCCATGCTGTCGTGTGCCATCTCGATGATACATACTGCAATGTTGGAGCAATGGTCGGATACTCGCTCAAGGTTTGTGAGGATATCTGACCACACAAATCCGTTTTCAATCGAACACTGACCTTTCTGCAGACGGAGAATGTGGTTGGCTCTGAGCTGTTTTTTCAGCACATCAACAACCTGTTCAAGAGGCTCGATGAGTGTTGCAGCCTGTGCATCACCCCGGACAAAAGCATCCAGAGTAAGGGTTACAATCTCATCAACCGCGCCGATGATTGCTTTAAGTTCAGCCTGTGCTGACTCGGTGAATTCAAGGGACTTATCCTTAATCTCCTGTGCAGAGCGGAGAATGTTCATTGCGTGGTCAGAGATACGCTCCAGGTCACCGATAACAAAGAGAAGTTTACTTGCCTCGTTGCTGTCGCTGTCAGACATAGGATAGGTGCTGAGCTTTACAAGATAAGAACCCAGGATATCCTCGTAGTGGTCAACTGCGGATTCGTCAATAGCAATCTGCTGGGCACCTTCGCTGTCATATTCTGTGAGCAGTCTCAGGGATGAACGCAGAGAGTTAACGGATACCTCTGCCATAGTGTTGGATACCTTGCGGCAACGGTCAATAGCAACTGCGGGAGTTGTCATGAGACGCTCGTCAAGTTCAACCTTCTTCTCTTTTGCATTGTCCCCTGCAGGTTCTTTGATAAGCTTGTAAGAAAGCTTTTCAAGAAGTCCTGATGCAGGAAGCATAATTACTGTGCAAAGAACATTGAATAAAGTATGGCATACTGCGATTGAAAGTTCGTTTGCAGAATTGTTGATAATCTCAAAATTGAAGATTGCATTTGCTATACTATATATAATAAGGATAACTGTTGTGCCTATAATGTTGAAGGAAAGGTGTACAAGTGATGCGCGGCGGGCATTTCTGTTTGTACCAACTGAGGAGATAAGAGCGGTTACGCAAGTACCGATGTTCTGTCCCATAATAATGGGGATTGAAGCACCGATTGTAACTGCACCTGTAGAGGAGAGTGCCTGGAGAATACCTACGGATGCGGAAGATGACTGGATAATACCTGTGAGTACAGCACCTGCAAGAACACCGAGGATGGGATTCTGGAACATAATCAGCAGATTCTGAAATTCAGGAACATCCCTGAGACCTGAGACTGCCCCTGACATTGTGTCCATACCGAACATAAGAGTTGCAAAGCCTAAGAGTATTGTGCCGATGTCCTTGGTCTTTGTCTTCTTTGCAAACATTGTCATTGCGATACCTGCAAGAGCAAGAACAGGAGTAAAGGATGTGGGCTTGAAAAGCTGAACAACTAAAGAACTGCTTTCGATACCTGTGAGAGAAAGAATCCAGGCTGTAACAGTAGTACCAACATTGGCACCCATAATAACATTGATTGCCTGTTTCAAAGTCATAATACCTGAGTTTACAAAGCCTACAACCATAACTGTTGTGGCAGATGAGGACTGGATAACCGCAGTTACACCAAGACCTGTAAGGAATCCTGCCAACTTGCCTGTTGTGAGTTTTGACAGAAGTCTGTTGAGACCACCACCGGCGGATTTTTCCAGAGATTCGCCCATAATGTTCATACCAAACAGAAATAGAGCAAGACCTCCGACTAAGGTTAATACGTCAAACAAATCCATCTGAGTCACTTCCTTGTGATTTTGTTGTTTATTTCAAATCTGACGCTACTCAATATACAACCTGTTTGTTAATTCCAAAAGATATTTTCTGTAAACAACAGGTAAATATTTAAGGGGAATTATTAAGATAATGTAAAATTGCAGTAACGGGATAGTCTGTTTTCACAAAATATGGGAGTAAAAAAACAGTATTTGTTTGTTTTTAACAGAAAACATTTTTACATATTGCCTACTAAAATCAACTGATGTATAATAGCAATTGTCAGACTCAGAATTTATTATGGAGGCGTGTGCGCCTTTGGGTAGAGGAGAGGTATAAATGATAGAAACCATAATCCGATATATAAACTATTTTGTATGTTTGCTTTTTATCATATGTTATTCATATCAGTTCTTTTACATAATAGTTTCTTTTTTTAAAAAGCCTGTTAGATTTTCTAAAGCAGAGCAGAACAAAAGATATGCCTTTATGATAGCCGCAAGAAACGAAGAGGCTGTTATCGGAAATCTTATAAAAAGTATCCAGAAGCAGACTTATCCTGCAGAGCTTATCGACATCTACATTGTGGCTGATAACTGCACAGACAATACAGCCAAAGTTGCTACCGAGGCAGGCGCTGTGGTCTTTGAGCGATTCAATGATAAACTTGTGGGTAAGGGATATGCCCTTGATGAGCTTTTTGAGAGAGTTCAGGATATGTGCGGTGATACCTACTATGACGGCTACTTTATCTTTGACGCAGATAACCTTCTTGATAAGCGCTATGTGGCAGAGATGAACAAGGCTTTCTGCGCAGGTCACAAGATTATCACAAGTTACAGAAACTCCAAGAACTATGGTGATAACTGGATTTCTGCCGGTTACGCCCTGTGGTTTTTACGCGAAGCAAAGCACCTTAACAACGTCCGTATGATTCTTGGCACAAGCTGTGCTGTGTCCGGTACAGGCTACCTTGTTGCAAACGAGATTATCCGCCGTAACAACGGCTGGAAGTTCTACCTGCTTACAGAGGATATCGAGTTTTCCATTGATTCTGTTCTTCATGATGATAAGATTGCCTATTGCCATGCGGCTAAGTATTATGACGAACAGCCTACAAAACTTATTGCATCATGGCACCAGAGAATGCGCTGGACAAAGGGCTATATGCAGGTGTTCAAGAAGTATGGCAAACAACTTATCAGGGGACTTTTCGGTGTTAACGGATTCTCCTGCTATGATATGTCTATGGCAATTATGCCTGCTACAATTCTCACTCTGTTCAGTTTCTTCGTTAACCTGGTGACTATTATTCTGTCCCTTGTTACAGGCTCTGAGCCTTTGGGAGTTCTCAAGTCTACACTTGAGTCAATCTTCAACTCATCCCTTATGATGTTTGGTGTTGGCTTTGTGGCAACTTTAGCAGAGTGGAAAGAAATCCGCTGTCCCTGGTGGCAGAAGATTCTGTATATGTTTACATTCCCTCTCTTTATGTTCACCTATGTTCCTATTGCTATCACCGCAATTTTCTCAAAGGTAGAGTGGAAGCAGATAAAACACTCCGACTCCAAATCCATTGAGCAGATGGAAAAGAAGAATTTCAAGAAAAAAGAGAAAAAGAATAAAGATAAGTAATGAGAAAGGCTCGGTTTAACCGAGCCTTTTTTGCTGGTTTCCTTTACCTGAAGGTGGGGAGAAGTAATTTGTAGGGACCGGCGTCCCCGACGGTCCTGAAGTCTTGTGATCAACAAACATATTAAACGGACACCGGGGTGTCCTACACCTCATCCGCCTCACGATGTTCGGCACCTTCTCCTCAAGGAGAAGGCTTGTGCTGTTCCCTATAAGTGCAGATGTCAATCCCTGGTGGGAAGTTCCTTGGCAGGAACAGTACCTCTGTTGTCCCATACCTTTATAACGTCAAAACAGGCACGCAGTTTTTTATCACTGTGTGCCTGTTGTATTTATATATGTAATATATATTTCCTTACATTGTAAACATCAGTCTGCCGTAAGAGGGATAGGGCCAGTACTCAGCGGAGGTAAGCTGCTCCATCTCGTCAGAAACTGCGCGGAGTCTGCTCATTGTGGTCAGCACCTCATTGCAGTACATACGGGAGATTGTCAGAGCATCTGACTTCATCGCTCTCACCATATCCTCTTTCTGCTGGAGTTCATCAGTAAGTTTGTCAAATTCCTGCAGAAGTGCAGAGAGCCTCTTGATAAGTTTCATTTCTGCATCAACAGGGATATCCTCACAAATCTGACGCTTGTAGTATACATCCTTTGACAGGTCCCCTACAAACTTTGATACAGCAGGGAAGATGTCCTTTCTTGCCATATCCAGCATTGTGAGAGCCTCGATGTTTACTGTCTTTGAGTAGCTTTCAAGCTGAATCTCGCATCTTGCACGGATTTCGTCTGCGTTAAAGATTTTGTGCTTTTCAAAGAGAGCAACATTCTTTGCATCAGAGTAGTGCTGCATTGCCTCTGGCATTGTGCGAAGATTCATCAGACCTCTTGCTTCTGCCTCTTCAATCCACTCCTGAGCATAGTTGTTGCCATTGAAGATGATTCTTGAGTGGTGCTTGTAAACATCGCTTACAATACGGTCGATGTCTGCCTCAAGGTTGCTGGAACCCTCCAGAATATCTGAGAAAAGAGAAAGTTGCTCAGCAACGATTGTGTTAATCATAATGTTGGGACAAGCAATGTTGAGAGCAGAGCCAAGGCTTCGGAATTCGAACTTGTTACCTGTGAATGCAATAGGAGAAGTACGGTTACGGTCTGTTGTGTCCTTTTTGAACTCAGGCAGAACAGTAGCACCCATACCGATTCTCTTTGTGGATGCGGCGGAGTAGGTCTCGCCGTAAGCCTTTGCATGAAGAACGCTCTCAAGGTCTTCACCAAGGAAGATTGACATAATAGCAGGGGGAGCCTCGTGTGCGCCCAGACGGTGGTCGTTACCTGCAGTTGCAACGGAGATTCTCAGCAAATCCTGATACTCATCAACAGCCTTGATAAATGCAGAAAGGAACAGCAGGAACTGTCTGTTCTCAAA
>SVPX01000028.1 GCA_015065665.1 Oscillospiraceae bacterium
ACTGCATAAAATTATGCACCGATTGCTTCGTTGAGCTTATTTACAAGTTCCTCAGCATTTGTGCCGTGTACCTGACAAGCCTCTTCGATAGTCTCGCCTCTTGCAGCAGGGCAACCGAGACAATGCATACCGATTGCAAAGAAATGCTCTGCAGTTTCGGGATACATATCAAGAACATCACCGATAATGGATTCTTTTGTAATTGCCATAATAAAAACCTCCGTATAGTAAAAGTTGATAAAGGATAATTCCTAAGTCAATCTTACGACTGACAGCTTCCTTGAGTGAAGGGAGCCTATACTGAATTGTCAGTATGTAAATTAATTATACCACTCTGATTTACAAAAATCTACAGTTTTTTATTGGGTATATGATAAAAACAGAAAACACCTCAGGTTACCCTAAGGTGTTCATCACAAAATATATATCCGAATCTATGTCCGAAGAATTATTCTGCGTCTGTGCCTCTTCTCTTATCCAGACATGCTCTGCAGTAGTAGTCCTTGCCCTCCATGGGAGTGAAAGGTACGGAATCCTCAGCACCGCAGTCTGCGCATGTGATGGGATGTCTTTCTCTTGCGGGTCTGGATGCGTTCTTGCGTGCAGCTCTACAAGCCTTGCAACGCTGAGGCTCATTTACAAGGCCTTTTTCAGCATAGAATTCCTGCTCACCTGCGGAGAAAATGAATTCCTCGCCACATTCCTTGCAAATGATTGTCTTGTCTTCGTACATGAGATTTACCTCGCTTTGGAAATAATAATATTTTTACCCTCAGAGCAGATGCCCCAAGGACAAATTACTTTTTTATACACCCGGGATAGTGTGTCAGATGTTGTCGATGATAATAAGTGTCTTGCGTCTGATACGCTGCATAGCATTGTCCACCGCTTTGGCAGAAACTGAGAGTATCTGCCCAATCTGAGCGTAGGATAAACCCTTGAGGTATGCTTTGAGCACTGATAACTCAAAGGGGGAGAGAGTCTCCCTGATGAGGGTGACAAGTTCATTGGAGCTTTCCTGCTCCAGAATCATGGTTTCGGGATTATTTCTGTTGTAGTCTGAGGGGTCGATATCATCAAAAGAAATAATGGAGTTCCCGGGAATAACACTTTTTGCATTAGCCTTGCGGATAAGTGACATAAATCGATTATTTATACACACACCTGCATAGTTGCGGAAACTTGCTTTTTTGTTTTCGTTGTAGGTTTTACAGGCAGAGTGCAGGGCAAGTAAACCCTCCTGCATAAAGTCTGCGTGGTCATAACCTGCGGCGCTGTACTGACTTGCAAAGTAGCCGATAAGCCCTTTGTATCTGCTTACCATTTCCTCAAAGGCGGTCTGGTTGCCTTTTTGGATTTCTATGGTAAGTTCAGTATCTGTATAGTCCCTGAAATTCTTATTGTTATTTCGACCTTCCAATGATATACCTCACTACGCTATGATACATTATTAAGTTTACATCAACCAAGACTTTGAGTCAATCAACATCTTTGATTTTTGGTTATTTTTTACCCCGATTTAGACAAAATAGCCAAATCTTAACCTCGATTTTTGTATGGATAATAATGGATTTAGGTGGTATAATTATAGAATAACACAAAACTCGTGTCGGATTATGTACAACCTTGTATTTTGGGGTGTGTGATAATCCGCCTGATTAAGACTTGGGAGAGGCTTTTATGGTAGTGAAATGTAACAGCGTGGGACTCTTTGGTATGGACGGATATATGGTTGAGGTAGAGGCTGATGTATCGGGAGGTATGGCGGCTTTTGAGATAGTAGGTCTGCCTGATGCGGCTGTAAGAGAAAGCAGGGACAGAGTCCGTACTGCAATGCACAACTGCGGTTTCGGTTTTCCGGTCTCAAGAATTACCGTAAACCTTGCTCCTGCGGATATCAAAAAAGCAGGGCCTCTCTATGACCTGCCCATACTTATTGCTATTATGAAAGCAACCTCTCAGATATCTGCACCAATTGACGACTGTGCTTTTATCGGCGAACTTTCTCTGTCGGGAGAAGTCCGCAGTGTAAACGGTGTCCTCCCTATGGCTATAAAAGCAAAGGAATCGGGAATAAAGAAACTCTTTGTACCCTGTGAGGATGCTGTGGAAGGTGCTGTTGTAGAGGGACTGGAAGTTTATCCTGTAAAGGATGTGCCGGGGCTTGTGGCACATCTCCAGGACAGAATACATATAGAGCCTGCAACCGCTCCCGAAATGGTAATTAGCAGGGAGTTTATGCCTGATTTTTCTCAGGTTAAGGGACAGTACGAAGCAAAGAGAGCCTTGGAGATTGCCGCGGCAGGAGGACATAATATTCTCCTTATCGGACCTCCCGGTTCGGGCAAGAGTATGCTTGCAAAGCGTCTGCCCTCAATTCTTCCTGATATGACTTTTGAAGAGCGGATAGAAGCCTCAAAAATTCATTCAATTGCAGGACTTCTGCCTAAGGAACAATCTCTTATTTCTGAGCGTCCCTTCCGCAATCCTCACCACACAGTTTCATCTGTGGGACTATCTGGCGGCGGAACAATCCCAAAACCGGGCGAGGTTTCCCTTGCTCATAACGGTGTGTTGTTCCTTGATGAGTTGCCTGAGTTTTCACGCACAGCCCTGGAGGTCCTCCGTCAACCTATGGAGGATGGTAAAGTTACCGTATCCCGAGTTCATTCAACCGTAAGCTACCCCTGTTCCGTAATGCTTGTAGCGGCTATGAATCCCTGCCCCTGCGGTTACTACGGACATACAAGAAGAAAGTGCACCTGCTCTGATAACGCTATACACAAATATCTGGGCAGAGTATCGGGACCTCTCCTTGACCGTATTGATATCCATGTGGAAGTACCTGCTGTGGAGTATGATGAACTGAGCAGTTACTCGGGGGCAGAACCTTCTGCAAAAATCAAAGAGCGTGTTGATAAGGCAAGGGCAATCCAGACAGAAAGATTTGAGGGTACCGCTGTAGTCTGTAATGCCCGTATGACTTCTGATTTGCTGAGGAAGGTCTGCGTTACAGACGACAAGGCAGATGAGGTGCTGAAGAAGGCTTTTGACAAACTGGGCCTTTCTGCAAGAGCTTATGACAGAGTGCTGAAGGTAGCGCGTACCATTGCTGACCTTGAGGGCTCAGAGATAATCTGTGCCGAACATGTACTTGAAGCGGTACAATATCGCACACTTGATAAGAAATATTGGAGTAATAACTGATTTTGTAACCTTTTTTACATTGTGCATTCTGCATATGTGGGAATCTATATGTTGTGGTGAGTGAATATAAAAGAGTAAAGATATGGCAAATTTTGCAAAATAGATTGTCAAATTCTCACCAAAACCGAACGTGCGTTCCCAAAGCCGAAGAAAGTTTGCTGAAAAAAGGTTACAATTCAAAAATTCGGTTGACATTGACGCCATTCTGTATTATTATTTGAATGCGAGATAATGGTAAAATCATATAAATTCGCAAGTTCCCTTTTGTGAAATACTAACAAAGCCAAAATCGGTAAATTTATCTTTTGATGGTTCAATTTTTCATTGAGTCAATGTGGCTTTGCTGTTTAGATTATTTATTGATACAAACAATAACTACAAACCGTGTATCCCTGATTACTAGAATTTCGGAGTGTGCAGATTTGGAAAAGTTTATTATTAACGGCGGAAAGCCCCTGATGGGCGAGGTTACCATCAGCGGTGCAAAGAATGCCGCAGTAGCTATAATCCCCGCGACAATCCTCTGTGACGAGCCTTGCCGCATTGAAAATGTTCCCAACATCAGCGATGTTAACCTTATTGCAAGAATCCTTCAGAGCCTTGGCGCAAAGGTTACAAAGGTTGATAAACATACACTTGATATTGACCCCAGACCCATCAACACCTGTGCGGCTATTGATGATTCTGTCAGAGGTATGAGAGCATCCTACTATCTTTTAGGTGCGCTTATCGGCAGATTCAACCAGGCAAAGGTTGCACTTCCCGGTGGTTGTAACTTTGGTCTGCGTCCTATTGACCAGCATCTCAAGGGCTTTGCCGCTATGGGTGCAAAATGTGAGCTTATCGGCGGTGCCATTGTTGAGGCAAAGTGCGAGGGCAAGGTGCAGGGCGCTCAGATATATATGGACACCGTATCTGTTGGTACCACAATGAATCTGATGCTTGCGGCGGTTAAGGCACAGGGCCAGACTATCATCGAGAATGCTGCAAGAGAGCCACATATCGTTGACCTTGCAAACTTCTTAAACTCCATGGGTGCAAACATCCGCGGAGCAGGTACAGATGTTATCAAAATCCGTGGTGTTGATTATCTCCACGGTATCACATATTCAATTATTCCCGACCAGATTGAAGCAGGTACTTATATGGCTGCTGTTGCCGCTACACGAGGCAGACTTCTGGTGAGAAATGTAACTCCCAAGCATCTTGATTCCATCACAGCAAAACTTGAGGAAATCGGCGTTTCTGTTGAGGAATTCGACGAGGCTGTGCTTATTGATGCAACAGGCAGAGATCTTAAGCGTTGCAACATCAAGACTATGCCTCATCCCGGCTTCCCCACAGATTGTCAGCCTCAGTTTGTGGCACTTCTCACAACTGTAAACGGCACATCCATTGTTACAGAGAATGTGTGGGATAACCGTTATCAGTACATCCGCGAACTTCTGCTGATGGGTGCAAATATCTCTGTTGAGGGCAGAGTTGCTATTGTTGACGGTAACGCAGGACTTCACGGTGCTCCTGTCAAGGCAACAGACCTTCGTGCAGGTGCGGCACTTATTATTGCAGGACTTGTGGCATCAGGCACAACAGAGGTTTCTTCTATCCACTATATCGAGAGAGGATATGAGGAAATTATCGAGAAGCTCCAGGCTCTTGGTGCTGATATCAAGAAACAGTACGTTCCCGACGAGGACGTTGCAGTTACAGCATAATCCACGACTTATACTCAGGGGTACTTTTTGTACCCCTGTTTTTACTTTTTATTTTCATTTTTGAAAGAGGTACTACCTTGGCAAAATTCGTTACACTTTTCAGTTCATCAGGCGGAAACAGTTACTACATAGGTTCATCAGGACAAGCAGTGCTTATTGATGCAGGCAGAAGTTGTAAGCAGATCGAGCAGGCCATGATGGCAAATAATCTTGATATGCGTTCTGTCCGTGCTATTTTTGTTACTCACGAGCATTCAGACCATTGTCAGGGACTCAGAGTCCTTGCATCCCGTTACTGTATACCTGTTTATGCAAGTGCAGGTACTATGACAGAACTTGATAAAGCAGGCCGACTTGATTCCCGATTCAATACAGATATTATCGAGTCAAAGCTCTCAATAGGTGATATGCTTATTGAGAGGTTTGATACTCCTCACGATTCTCAGGAAAGCTGCTGTTACAGAGTAACCACACCTGACGGTAAAAAATCAATCGTTGCAACGGATATGGGTGTTATGCTCCCCTCTGTACGCAATGCAATTGCACAGTGTGATGTGGCGGTTGTGGAGTCAAATCACGATGTCAATATGCTTATGTCAGGGCCTTATCCCTATGTGCTTAAAAGACGAATTCTCTCGGACAGAGGACACCTTTCCAACATTGCCTGTGCAAAGGAACTGCCCTTCTTTGTAGAGAGCGGTGTCAAGCATCTTGTGCTGGGACACTTGAGTTCTGATAATAATACCCCTGATGTGGCATATCAGACAGCCCTGTGTGGACTCATACAGGCAGGGTACAAAGTTCAGGAGGATTTTACATTACAGACAGCACCCAGAGAAACCAACGGAAAATCAATTATTTTCTGATACATAGAGGTTAGTTATGCAGAGCGTTAATATTATTTGCATTGGAAAATTAAAGGAAAAATATCTTGCAGATGCTATAAAGGAGTACAGCACAAGGCTGACACCTTTCTGCAAATTCAGTATAATCGAACTTGACGAATACAGACTTCCCGATAAACCTTCACAGGCTCAGATTGATATCTGTATTGAGGAAGAGGGAAAGAAGATTCTCTCCAAAATTTCAAAGAATTCCTATGTTATACCTATGTGTATAGAGGGTAAAATTATTTCCTCTGAGGAATTAAGTTCTCTTGTGTCCGATGCAGGAGTTATGGGCAAAAGCACCATAGACTTTGTAATCGGCGGCTCTTACGGATTGTCAGGTGAAGTGAAGAAAAGAGGAGATTTCCGCCTTTCTATGGGCAGAATGACATTTCCTCATCAACTTGCCCGTGTTATGGTGTGCGAGCAGATTTACAGAGCCTTTCAGATAATGACAGGGGGCAAATATCACAAATAAACAGATGTGCCATCTGAGGCCAAGTCACCTATGGATAGAGTCATCTGAAGGAAAAGCCAGAACAAGGTTGGGTAGTATAAAATTCAGAAAGGAGCAAAGATAATGGCACTTGACGGAATATTCTTGAGACATATAGCAGAAGAAATCGAGACTGTGGCAATTGGTGCAAAGGTCAATCAGGTTAATCAGCCAAACAGAGATGAACTGTTTATATCTTTGCATACATCAGAGGGTAACAAGCGTCTGCTAATTTCTGCCCGTGCTGATTCTCCCAGAGTGAGCTTTACAGGATACAGCGCAGAGAATCCTCCTGTTCCGCCTATGTTCTGTATGCTTATGCGTAAGAAACTCTGCGGTGCAAGACTCAGCTGTGTATATCAGCATCAGCTTGAGAGAGTATTGTTCCTTGAATTTGATGCAACCAATACGTTAGGTGACAGAACTAAACTTACATTGGTTGTAGAGATAATGGGTAAACACTCAAACTGTATTCTTCTTGATGAAGAGGGAGTTATTATTGACGCCCTCAAGAGAATAGATCTGACGCTTTCCTCAAAGCGTCTTGTGCTTCCTCAGCTTCGCTTTGAGCTTCCTCCCTCTCAGGGTAAGGTTTCTCTTTTTGATATGTCTGCTCAGGATATAGCTCAG
The DNA here is from genome assembly GCA_015065665.1 of Oscillospiraceae bacterium. GTDB lineage: Bacteria > Bacillota > Clostridia > Oscillospirales > Acutalibacteraceae > Ruminococcoides. The sequence goes on from SVPX01000028.1 coordinate 6,936, forward strand.
CGGATTTTTGAAAAAGAGAATATGACTCTTGATAAGGCTATGCTTTCTGTGGTTATGGGTGTATCTCCCATAGTGTGCAGAGAGGTTGCATATCTTGCAACAGGCAGTACAGATACTCATATAGAAGATATGGGTGTAAGTGATAAACTGAGCTATGTGGCAGAGATTGAAAAACTTATCCGTAAAGCAGATTGTTGTGAGGGTGTACCTGTAATGCTCAGGGACTCCTCAGGTAAACCCTTTGACCTGACATTCTCCTATGTTGAACAGTACGGAGATTCTGCGGTTTGCAAGGAATATGAGAGCTTTTCCGAACTACTTGACGATTATTATCATCAGCGTGACAGCATTGAGAGAATGCGCGTCAGAAGCAGAGATCTCTTGAAACTTGTTTCAAACCATATCGGCAGACTCTCCAGAAAACTCAGCAATCAGATTGCAGAACTTGAGAAGAGCAAGGACAGAGAGCACTTACGCATCTTCGGTGACCTTTTACAGGCAAATCTCTATCGTATAGAAAAAGGCGCAGAGTATGTGGATGTAGAGAATTTCTACGATGAGAATATGGCTCTGCTCAGAATAAAACTGGACCCTGCAAAGTCCCCTGCAGTAAATGCCCAGAAGTATTACAAGGACTATGCGAGGGCAAAGACAGCAGATAAGATGCTCCGCATCCAGATAGAAAAAGGACAGCAGGACCTGCTGTATCTTGAAAGTGTGTATGACGAAATCGAGAGGGCAGAGTCCGAGAGAGACCTGTCTGCTATCAGGCAGGAACTTATTGCCGAGGGGTATATCAAACCTCAGAAGGGTAAGCAGAAACCTCCCAAAGAGCCTGAAATCAGAGAGTACAGGACAGCAGATGGTTTCACAGTATTGGTGGGCAGGAACAATCGTCAGAACGATATGCTCACTATGAAACTTGCCCACAAGACCGACCTGTGGTTTCATACAAAGGATATCCCCGGCTCTCATACTGTGCTTAAAACTCAGGGCAGAGAGGTTACAGACGAGGCAATCCTTGAGACGGCACAGATATGTGCGTACTTCTCAAAGGCGAGGGAAAGCTCACAGGTGCCTGTGGATTATACCCTTATCCGCTATGTGTCAAAGCCTCAGGGTTCACCTCCCGGCAGGGTAATCTACACCGACCAGCACACAGTATACGTCACTCCGAAAAATCCCGAAAATATATAATATATTCCCCTTGCAATCTTCAGGGTTGCAAGGGGTTGTTTTTGTTTGTATAATGATATTGATATCAGAAAGAAAAGGTGATATTTGTGGCAGGTCTCAGATATAAGGTGAATAAAGGTAAGCGTTTAAACGGAAAACCCAGAGTGTATTTTTGTTGTCATAGTGAAGACTTTGAGTTGTATTTTGAAACGATTTCCAATGAAATTTTAGTAAAACATGATTGTGTTATCTGGTTTTCTGACAAGGATACTCAGCGTGATGAGATATTCTATTCTGATTTGAGTCAAATGCAGCTTTTTGTGATTCCGGTTACAAGAAAGTTCCTTGCTACAAAAAATGATGCTTTGGATGTAGACTTCAGATTTGCCATAGAAAAGCATATCCCTGTACTTCCTCTTTTGCAGGAAGTGGGTTTAGAAACTCTCTTAAATGAAAAATGTAAAAACATCCAGTATCTTGATAGAAATGTGAATGACAAGACGGCTATAAGTTATGAAGAAAAATTCACAAAGTTTCTTCAGTCTGTTCTTGTGGAAGATAATATTGCAGAAAAAATCAGAGATACTTTTGATGGTCGTATTTTCTTGAGTTATCGCAAAAAAGACAGATTATATGCACAGGAACTTATGAGGAAAATTCATAAAAATGACTTCTGCAGAGATCTGGCAATCTGGTACGATGAATACCTGACTCTTGGAGAGGACTTCAGCAAAGAAATTGAGGAGGCAATAGACAGCAGCCGACTTTTTGCTCTGGTTGTGACTCCTAACATAGTAAAGGATAATAACTATGTTATAACAGATGAATATCCTGAGGCAAGGCGTCTTAACAAGGCTGTTCTGGCTGTAGAGATGGAGGCTACCAATCGTGCAGAATTAATCAAGAATTTCGATGAGATACCTGATACAATCAATGCAGAAAACGAAGAGGAACTGACTTGTCAGTTATCCGTGCTGTTCAGCGACCTTATAGAGAATCCATCAATGAAAACTCCCGAGCATAATTTTTATATAGGTCTTGCGTATCTTATCGGATTGGATGTTGAAGTGGATAAAGAAAAGGCCCTTGACCTTATTATCTCTTCGGCTTCAGACGGTTTTCCGGATGCTATGGAAAAACTTGTGAATATGTATGAGAACGGTGATGGTGTTCCGGTGAATAATGATGAAGCCATCGGGTGGAGACGCAGACTAGTCAGATGCAGAGAGGAAATATATCTTAAAAACAACACAGTTGTAGCATTGGATAACTGGTTTGTGTCCTGGCTGGAACTTGGCAGGGCTTTGCTTTGTTCCAATAGATGTAGTGATGCTATCGCAGAAGTCGAAAAACTATATGGTTACTGTACCCAAAAACTGGAGTCAAGAAAATTCCATGAAGGACTTGTGGATGAAAATCTGGAGTTTATATATTTGTTTTTTTCTATGGTGTCTCAGAGTTGGATGGGCGAGATTTATAGAAATCAAGGGGATCTGAAAACGGCAGAGGAGTGTTTTCTTAAGAGTATAGAGATTGGCGATGTGATGAATGAAAAATGGTTTGATAGTCTACGTATGCTCAGAGAAATTTCTACAGCATATAAAAATCTCGGTATGGTGTATCTTTATGAAAAGAAATATATTGATGCAATGAGATTCTTTCAGGAGTCAGCAGAGTGCAAGAAAAAACTTGTTGAGAGCAACGATGACAATCTGTTCAGATTGGATTTGTCAGATTTATATGGAAAAATTGCTACTATATATAAGATTCACAATAAATTGGATGAGGCGTTTGAAATTCAGATGGAAAGCATGGAACTGGTTCAGGATGGAAAATCTCAGCCGGAGCAGTTTTTGTACATAGATGGTAAATTGAAACTGGCAGATATAGTGAGTATTAAAGGTGATCTTTCTACTGCTGAAAAAATGCTACATGATGTTTTGCGTCTGGTTGATGAATATGAATTCAAATACAATGAGAAATTGAGTCACTCCAAGGTTTTGTGTTGGATAAAATTGTCCCAGGTATACTATAGAAGTAATGATGTTGATAACAGTAGAGTTTATGTTCTCAAAGCAATTGAAACGGGTGAACTTATTAGAGAACAAACCGGATTGTATTTTGCTACGGATGTGCTGTTATGTGCTTATGCTATATATCTAGAGTTTTTATTGACAGAGGGAGCTTCTGTCAAATTCAGGCATTACAGCGAAAAAGCCATTAGACTTGTGGAAGAGTATATGGCAGGAGAAGCATATCTGTTTGTTTCGGATTGTGTAGCCATATATGGTATTGTGGGACAATGGTATTCTAGCTGCAATAAACCGAACAAGGCAAAAGAGATGTTGCAGAAAGCGTTGGAACTGGTGAACACGCATTTGTTGTTTTCCGGTAGTGTGTTGACAATACTCCCGGCGCTCAGAGTATATCTTGCTTTGGCAGATATATTTGTGAATGAAGAAGAATACCAACAAGCAGAGCTATATTATGTGAAGGCTGCGACTTTGATAGAATGGGCGCAGAAAGATGCTGAGTCCTTAGTAGAGGGACTCACTCCGGCGTTTTACTATTATAGTTGTGCACTGTGTTGTCAGACAGAATCTCCCGAAAAATTCGAATTTTATATGATGAAGACCATTAATTGTATTGATTCCATTCCTGAGAAAAAAAGAACATTACTTATTGAAGATGTTCTGTGTATGGCCTGTTACGGAATGTATCGTCTGAATGACGGATTGGAGAAAGTAAAATGGAAACGGATATGGATTAGCAAGGCGAATGAGCTAAGAAAAAAATATCCGGACGACTTCGATGATACTGATACATTACAGGCCGTATTAGAAGAATACAGTTAAATAATATCCGCTTGTTGCAGGAGTAGGAATGCTTCTATGACAGGCGGATTTTTTATGCCTTGTTAACTCTTTGTTAATTGAAATAGAGAGTGGGCTGTGATATAATGATATCTGTAGAAATTTGCGAAAAACAGCAGGTGATAATATGAGTCTGGTTGAATTTAAAGACGTTACAAAATACTATACAATGGGTGAGGTTACCATCAAGGCAGTAGACGGGGTTTCCTTTTCTGTTGATGAGGGAAGTCTTACTGTTGTTGTAGGTTCCTCAGGTGCAGGAAAAACCACAGTGCTTAATATCCTTGGAGGTATGGACAGCCCTACATCAGGACAGGTGCTTGTGGGCGGTAGGGATATAAGTTCTCTCTCCGACAAGGAACTTGTTATGTTCCGCAGATATGACATCGGTTTTGTTTTTCAGTTCTATAATCTGATTCAGAACCTTACTGCAAAGGAGAATGTAGAACTTGCCACTCAGATCTGCAACAATCCTATGGATGCGGCAGAGGCACTTGCAAGTGTGGGCCTTGAAGAAAGAATGAATAACTTCCCATCTCAGCTTTCAGGCGGTGAACAGCAGAGGGTTTCTATTGCAAGAGCCCTTGCAAAGCGTCCCAAACTCCTTTTGTGTGATGAGCCTACCGGTGCTCTTGACGACAACACAGGTCGTGCTGTGCTGAAACTTCTGCAGAAGAAGTGTCGTGAGGATGGCATCACGGTTGTTCTGATTACTCACAACAGCGCAATTACTCCTATGGCAGACAGAGTTATCCGTATGGGAAGCGGTAAGATTGTCAGCAATACTGTTAACGAAAATCCTCTCAGTGTAGATGAAATTGAGTGGTAAGGGCAGTTCAGAATATGCATAGAATTACGAAAAAAAGGAGGGAAAGTCTGTGTCAAAAATGCTTTTTAAAAACATACTTCGCGATATAAACAAAACAAAAGCCAGGTTTGTTTCTATAATGCTTATTATATTGCTGGGCGTAGGCTTTCTTGTAGGCATCAGTTCAACCGCTCCCTCTATGTATGCGGTGGCTGATAAATATTATAAGGACACAAACCTTATGGATTTGTGCCTGATTTCTACTGTGGGCTTTACAGAAAAGGATATAGCGGCTGTTAAAAGGACACCTGGAGTAGAGGATGTTATGCCCTCATACTTTGCAGATGTACTGCTCAAAGGTGAGTCCGACAAGGTTGTGCGTCTTTATGCTGTACCCGAGGCTTACAAGGGCAACAGTATTATTAATGAGATTACCCTTAAAGAGGGCAGACTACCCGAAAATGAAAAGGAAATTTTGGTGGACTCCTCAGGTTTTAATAACATTACCGTAGGCTCACAGGTTTCTTTTGATTCTCCCGATAAAACCAAGGGCTTGTCCGATACTCTCAAAGAAGAAACATTTACCGTTGTAGGTGTGGTGGATTCCCCTATGTACATTTCCTTTGAGAGGGGAGTTACCAATGTAGGCTCAGGCAAGATATCTGCTTATATGATGGTATTACCAGAGAGTTTTGCAACTCCCAGATACACTCAGCTTTTTGTAACAGGCGAGGATACAAAGAACTTCGAGCCGTATTCACCTGAATACGAAAGTGCAAGGGATGATCTTAAAGAGAATCTTGAAAAGACAGCCGAAATGCGTAAAGATGCTTTTTCAGAAGAGATGGTAGCATCTGCACAGGCAAGTCTTGACGAAGCAAAACTCACCTTTGAAAATGAGAAACAAAAGGCAGAGAAAGAACTCGCTGATGCTCAGAATAAGATTGACGAAGGCAGAGCGACTTTTATCCTTGAGGTTCAGAGTGCAGAGAAGAAACTCTCTGACGCAAAGGTGCAGATAGATACAGGCAGAACCGAACTTGCAGATAAAAAGGCTCAGGTAAAAGCAGAAACAGAAGAAGCGGAAAAGAAAATCGCAGACGGTGAGCAGGAAATTATTAAGGCAGAGGCTGAAATCAAAACTGCAAAGGAAACCATGAAAGAAGAGATTTACCAAAAAGTAAGTCCCTATGGAATCACCCGTGAGCAGTTTGAGTATATCTACGGCGACAGAGATATGCTGACAGAATCTGATGTGAATGCCCTTGTGAAAATCGTAAGGGGATACAAGTATACAGTTGACAGCAGAATAATGGCACTTGATATTGTGATTGAAGAACTGGAGGCTATATTCTCTATTTCGGGCAAAGATCCGCAGACTGTCAAAGAGTACAAGGCTACAGTCAGCAGACGAAATAATCTGCAGGAAGAAAGCGATAATCTTTCTGTATTTATCACAACAGGCAAGGATGATTTGCTTGGTATCATCGCAGAACTTTCCGATGCAGATGCAAAGGTAAAAGCCTCCAGACAAGAGCTTGAAAGTGCAAAGGAGAAACTTGCACAGGGCAAAATTACTGCAGAGGAAGAATTCAGAAGTGCTGAGGAAAAACTCTCTCAGGCTGAGATTGAATATAACGCAGGTGTGGAAGAGCTTGAAAGAGTAAGAACTCAGACACCAAAGGACCTGGACAACGCACAGAGAGAACTTGACACAAAAAAATCTCAGGCTGAGAAAGAATTTGAAAAAGCTGAGAAAGAACTGAGAAAAGCACAGAAAGAAATTGATGCTATAAAAAATCCTCAGTGGTATATAAACACAAGAGACGATAATCCGGGTTTTGCCTCTTACGTTGATAATGTAGAGCGTGTCAATGCTGTGGGCAAGGTTTTCCCTGTGTTCTTTATGCTTGTTGCGGTGCTTGTGTGTGTCACAACGCTTTCCCGTCTGGTAGAGGAACAGCGCGGTGATATCGGCGCCCTCACAACTCTGGGATACCGCAGAAAAGACATAATTTTCAAGTACATAGTCTATGCTCTCTCCGCAACAATTGTAGGTGCGGTTGTGGGTATTGCTGTTGGTGTGCCTGTAATTCCTACAGTTATTTATAACGCATACCGCATCCTTTATTCTTCAATGCCACCTCTTATTCTCAGACTCAATGTGGGCAGTGCAATTATTGCTTCCTTGGTTGCAATGGTTTGTACATCAGCAGTTGCATTCTTCACTTGTTTTGCCCTTTTAAGACACAAACCTGCAACATTGCTCCGCCCGAAATCACCCAAGGCAGGTAAACGAATTCTCCTGGAGCGAATCGGTTTTATATGGAAGAGAATGAGTTTCTTTGCAAAGGTAACTGCACGAAACATCTTCCGCTATAAGGCGAGATTCTTTATGACAGTTATGGGTGTAGCAGGATGCACAGCACTTATTGTGTCTGCATTCGGACTTTACTCCAGTATCAATGATGTAATGGACAAGCAGTTTGGGGAGATTTTTACTTACGATGTGATTGTTGCTGCTGATGACAGCGTTGAATATAACAAGAGTCTGAAAGAAAAAGTTACTTCTGACAGCAGATTCGGGAATACCGCTGTCTGCTTACAGCAGGTGGTAACTGTGTCAAAAGACGGTGTGAAAGTCAGCACAGATACCTATATGGCTGTGCCGGAGAGTATCAGTGATTATACCCGTATTGTGAACTTAAGAGACAGAAAAACAAAGGAGCAGATACCCTTTGACAACAGCGGTGTGGTTGTGACTGAAAAACTTGCAACTACCCTTGGTGTCAGAAAGGGTGACACGATTACTGTAGAAGAAAAAGGAAAGACTGCAGATTTTACAGTATCGGGTATATGCGAAAACTATGTTTACGGCTATGTGTTTGTAAGTCCCGATTTATACAGACAGGCTTTTTCACAGGATGCAGAGTTCACCTTGTTTATGTGTACTGCAAAAGATGGTGTGTCCTTTGACGAGGACAGCATCGGCAAGGAATACCTTGATACAGAGGGTGTGCTTGGCGTGTCCTTTATCTCTGCCTCTGTCAGGAGTTTTGAAGATATGATTTCTTCCCTCAACTATGTGGTGCTTGTAATGATTGTAAGTGCCGCTGCTCTGGCTTTTGTGGTGCTTTATAATCTGACAAACATCAACGTTGCAGAGAGAAAACGAGAGATTTCCACCCTGAAAGTTCTGGGATTCAAAGATAAAGAAACCTCTGCTTATATTTACAGAGAGAACATTCTCTTGTGCATTTTCGGCATATTGGCAGGACTTTTGCTGGGTGTCTGGCTTTTAGGCTTTATCATCCAGACCATTGAGATGGATATGGTAATGTTCGGCAGGGATATTCATTTTATAACCTTTGTGCTTTCAGCACTTCTTACTGCCGTCTTTGCATCCCTTGTGAATGTGATAATGCATAAGCGACTTAAAAAGATTGATATGGTAGAAAGCCTTAAGTCTGTTGAGTAATAAAGAAAGGCTTCGGAGGTAATAATGATTACAAGAGAAGAACTTGATAACATAGCCACCCTTTCAAAGCTTTATATTGATGAAAAGGAACGAGAGTGTATTGCAGAAGCACTTACTCAGATGATGGATTTTGCTTCTGTGGTAGCGCAGGCTGATGTGCAGGAGATTACCGGTACTGACACACAAGAGGCTACCCCTATGCGACAGGATGTGGCAGGGGATTCACTATCACCCCGGGATGTACTATGTAATACTCTGAACAGTAACAAAGGATATTTTACAGTAAAAAAGAACGGCTGATAATATGGGCAGAATAGAAAAAATTCACAACCTGCTCTCTGGCAAGGATATTTCCTGCAGAGAGCTTACAACTGAATATCTTGATGCTGTAAAAAGAGACAATTCTGAACTTCTGTCTTTTATTACCATAACTGAGGAAGAGGCGCTTCTGCAGGCAGATAAGGTGGACAGCAGGATAACAAGGGGAGAGGATATATCTCTTATTGAGGGTGTGCCTATGTCCCTTAAGGACAATATCTCTACACGAGGTATACTGACAACCTGTGCTTCAAAGATGCTCAGGGACTATGTACCCGTTTATGATGCAACTGTGTGGAGCAGACTTAAATCTCAGGGTGCAGTCCTTCTTGGAAAAACAAATATGGATGAGTTTGCAATGGGCAGTACTGGTGAGAATTCCTGCTTCGGAGCATCCTCAAACCCATATGATACAGATATGGTAACAGGTGGTTCATCATCGGGAAGTGCAAATGCTGTGGCAGCTAATCTCTCTGCATATTCCCTTGGTACAGATACAGGCGGTTCTGTCCGTCAGCCTGCATCATTCTGTGGCTTGGTGGGACTTAAACCCACCTTCGGTGCTGTGTCCCGATACGGACTTATCGCCTTTGCATCAAGCCTTGACCAGATTGGCCCCATGGCGATGTCAGTTGAGGATGTTGCCATTGTCTTTGATGCTGTGAAGGGTGCAGACCCTCTTGACTCAACCTGTAACAGAGAACTTTGTGAGAGTACAACTGCTCATATGGGCGATGATATAAAGGGCAGAAAAATCGGTATTATCCGACAGTTTGCAGAGAGTGACAGCATATCACCTCAGGTGCATAGTGCCGTACAGGATGCTGTAAAAGTTTTTGAAAAAGCAGGTGCGCAGGTTGTTATACTTGATATGCCTGAGATTTCACAGGCTGTTCCTGTTTACTATGTTATTGCCTGTGCAGAGGCTTCCTCTAACCTTGCAAGATACGATGGCATCCGCTATGGATACAGAACTCAGGGAGACTTTCAGAGTATCCATGAGCTTATATCAAAAAGCAGGAGCGAGGCGTTTGGCTCCGAGGTGAAACGCCGTATCCTCATGGGTACCGATGTGCTTTCAAGCGATAAGTGCAACTTCTATTACAATAAGGCAAGACTTCTTCGTCAGCAGATAAGCAGAGCCTTTGAGTCGGCTTTTGATTTATGTGATGTGATTATTACTCCTACAGCACCCACTACTGCTTTCATCAAAAACAGAACTCAGAATGATGCAACACAGATGTTTATGGAAGATATGTGTACAGTCGGTGTGAATCTTGCATCCTTGCCTGCTGTAAGTGTACCCTGCGGTTTTTCACAGGGACTTCCCATAGGAATGCAGATTATCGGAAAAAGATATGACGAGAGCCTTATACTCAATATGGCTTATAAATTCCAGAACAGTACAGACTTTATCAGACCTGCAGATTGGGGGGTAAAGTTGTGAAATATAAAAATTACGAACTGACTGTTGGACTTGAAACCCACATTGAACTCTCTACAAAAACCAAGATGTTCTGCTCTTGTGAAGTTGGTTTTGCAGGAGAACCCAACAGCCGCTGCTGTCCTGTTTGTCTGGGACTTCCCGGCTCGCTACCTGTTATTAACAGACAGGCTGTGGAGTATGCGGTGATGGCTGGACTTGCTCTCTCCTGCAAGATAAACAACTCCTCCTATATGGATAGAAAAAACTATTCTTATCCCGATTTGCCAAAGGCTTATCAGATTTCGCAGTTTGATGTGCCTTTGTGTTATGATGGGTTTATGACGCTCTCAACAGGCAAGGTTATCCGTATTACCCGAATTCACATTGAGGAGGATGCAGGAAAACTTGTGCATAATAAGGGTGAAACCCTTGTGGACTATAACCGTTGCGGTGTGCCTCTTATTGAGATTGTCACCGAACCTGATTTCTCTTCTTCTGAAGAGGTGCGTGAGTATGTGGAGAAGCTTCAGCATCTGATGAGATACATAGGAGTTTCTGATTGCAGAATGCAGGAGGGCTCTATGCGTTGCGATGTGAATGTGTCTGTAAAAACTGCGGGTTGTGAGACGTTGGGTGTCCGCACAGAAATCAAGAATATGAACTCTGTGGCAAATATGATAAGAGCCATAGAGTATGAATATACCCGTCAAAGCAAAGTGATAGAGCAAGGCGGAATGGTCACTCAGGAGACTATGAGATTTGACGAGGCAAAAGGCGTTACAATCCCTATGCGCAGCAAAGAGGACGCAAGAGATTACCGGTTTTTCCGCGAGCCTGATCTGCTGTGCGTTCATCTTGATGATAAAGAAATAGAGGATATAAAAGAAAAGATTCCAATGTTACCTTCGGATAAAATCAAGGTATATACCGAGGAATTGGGGCTTAGCATTACAGATGCACAGCACCTTGTAAAATACAGAAGAATATCGGAGTATTTTGACGAGGTAGTGAGGCTCTCACCCTGTGCAATTAAAGCATCAAAGTTTATTATCGGACAGATGTTTTCTCTGTTTTCTACCGAGGCAGAGAAAGAAGCCTTTTCAGTAAAGGTAAGCCCCTCACAACTTGCAGAACTTGTTGCTTTGTTTTGTGAAGGAAAGATAAATTCAAACCTTGCAAAGGTAACTCTTGATAAGATGCTTTTAAGCGGAAAGGGTGCTATGGAGTTTTTATCCGAGGAGGATATGAGAGGTTTTACTGAGGAAGAACTCTACATCCTTTGCCAAAAAGCAATCGAGCAGAATCCAAATGTTGTTTCAGATTACAAGGGCGGTAAGGATAAAGCCATAATGGCTCTTGTTGGCTTTGTAATGCGCGAAAGCAAGGGCAAAGCAAACGCGGATAAGGCAAAAGAAACTCTCAAAAAACTTATGACAGATTAAGGAAAAATTATGAAAATACTTTATGTGTCCGACCTGGACTCAACACTTCTGAGAAGTGACGCCACCATGTCACCTTTTACAAGGGATATCCTTAATGCCCTTGCTGAAAAGGGAATGTTGTTTTCCTATGCAACTGCCCGCTCGGCAAAGACCGCTTCAAAGGTGACAGAGGGGCTTAAAGGTGATATCCCCATAATTGTGTACACAGGCACTTTCATTATGGAGAACGGCACCCACAATATAATACTGGGTAACTTTATGACCGACACCGAAGTGCAGGCGGTAAAAGATGCTGTGAATAAGTACTCTCTGTGTCCTATAACCTATGCTTATGTGGATGGGGTAGAGCGGTTTATGTTTGACTCCGCTGTTATCAGCAAAAGCGTAGACGATTTTATAAAAACCCGAGAAGGAGACAGCCGGAGTATGGCGGTTACAGGCGGGTTTGAGGGCACCTTGCAGGGGGATATCTTCTACTTTACTTTTATGGAAAAACGGGAACTTCTCCTGCCTGTGTATGATTTCCTTAAGGATAAGTGCAACTGTCTATTTCAGCCTGATAATTATACGGATAACTGGTTTCTGGAGGTTATGCCAAAAGAAGCAACAAAGGCAAACTCTGCACTTAAACTTAAAGCACTTTTAAATGCAGATAAACTTGTAGCCTTTGGTGACGGTTATAATGATATAAAACTCTTTGAGGTTGCAGACGAGTGCTATGCTGTAGGCAATGCAGAGGCAGAACTTAAAATAATCGCCACAGGTGTAATTGGTACCTGTGACGAGGACGGTGTAGCCAAATGGCTTCTTGAAAATTTCAAAGAATAAAGTGTGTAAAAGAAAAACAACGGTGAACGAATTGTTCACCGTTGTTTTTATGCTAAAAGACGGAACTGAAAGTTTCGTTAATTAAACGCAACCCTGAGCCTTCATAGCCTCAGCAACCTTCAGGAAGCCTGCAATGTTAGCGCCTGCAACCAGGTCGCCTTCCATGCCGTACTCCTTAGCTGCATCGTAGGAGTTCTGATAAATGCTCTTCATGATAGTCTTGAGCTTAGCGTCAACTTCCTCTGCGCTCCAGCTGTAACGCATGGAGTTCTGAGACATCTCAAGACCGGAAACAGCAACGCCACCAGCGTTAACTGCCTTGGAGGGAGCAACAACAACGCCGTTCTCCTTGAGGAAGTCAACAGCCTCGTTAGTTGTGGGCATGTTGGAAACCTCAACGTAGTACTTAACGCCGTTATCAACAATCTGCTTAGCCTCAACAATGGAAACCTCGTTCTGAGTTGCGCAAGGCATAATGATGTCAGCCTTAACACCCCAGGGCTTCTGACCTGCGAAGAAGGGAACACCGAACTTGTCAGCATAATCCTGAACCTTATCGCGGCGTGAATCACGCATCTCAAGCATAAAGTTGATCTTCTCTTCTGTGTTGATGCCGTCTTCGTCATAAATGTAACCGTCAGGACCGGAAAGTGTAACAACCTTACCGCCAAGCTCAGTTACCTTCTGAACAACACCCCATGCAACGTTACCGAAACCGGAAACTGCAACTGTCTTGCCCTCAATGGACTCGCCAAGAGTCTTGAGCATTTCTACTGTATAGTAAACTGCGCCGAAGCCTGTTGCCTCGGGACGGATAAGAGAACCGCCGTACTGGAGGCCCTTACCTGTGAGAACGCCTGTGAACTCATTTCTGAGTCTCTTATACTGGCCGAACATATAGCCGATTTCACGTGCGCCTGTGCCGATGTCACCTGCGGGAACGTCAAGGTCGGGACCGATGTGTCTCTGAAGCTCTGTCATAAAGCTCTGGCAGAAACGCATAACCTCGCCATCGCTCTTGCCTCTGGGATCAAAGTCAGAGCCACCCTTGCCGCCGCCCATGGGCAGAGTTGTAAGGGAGTTCTTGAATGTCTGCTCGAAACCGAGGAACTTGATGATAGAAGCGTTAACAGAGGGATGAAGTCTGATACCGCCCTTGTAAGGACCGATTGCAGAGTTGAACTGAACTCTGAAACCACGGTTAACCTGTACCTTGCCGTTGTCGTCAACCCAGGGTACACGGAAGAAGATCTGTCTTTCAGGCTCAACGATTCTCTCAAGAACGCCAGCCTCTACCAGGTCGGGTCTTTTTTCTACAACAGGCTCAATAGAGGTGAGAACCTCTGTTACAGTCTGGATGAACTCAGGCTCGCCGGGATTTCTTTTCTTAACTCTCTCAAGAAGGTCAAGAAGATACTCGTTTGTAAGTGCCATATTTCTCACGGCTCCTTTTAATATAGATTTCGCTTAATAGCAACATAAAAAATTATACAGCATAGAATTTAAGATTTCAAGAGAAAAAAGTGAGGTTTTTGCAATTTATTTTATTAAAACTTCAAATTTTGCCGTGATTTGTATATATTGACGGCAAAATGTGAATAATATGGAGATGCAACTTGCACAGATAAAAGTTTGCAGAATAAATATTGTAAATTTTCCTGCCTTGTGTTATCATATTTAATGTAGAAAAGGTCAAACTGTATTGTACGGATTTTTGTGTTCTGACCTTATTGATAACAGCTTTTTACAAATTTTTTGAAAATCGGAGACGGAGTATGAGAAAGACTAAAATTATCTGCACCTTAGGTCCCGCTTGTAACAACAAAAGGACTCTGAAAAAAATGATTGAAGCAGGTATGAACGTGGCACGAATCAACCTGAGCCACGGCACATACGATGACATAAAAGATAACATCGCAATGGTTAACGAGGTTGCGGCTGAATGCGGCAAACAGATTGCCATTATGCTGGATACAAAGGGCCCCGAGGTAAGAGTCGGTACCTTTGAGAATGGCTTTGTAGAGCTTATGGACGGCACAGACTTTGAATTCTACAAGGAGCAGAAAGAGGGTAACGAAAAGGGTGTAAGCCTGTCATACCCCAGACTTGTGCAGATTTTCAAGTCTGACAGTTCTATCATAGGCCGTCAGATTCTCCTTGATGATGGCAAGATTATTATGAAAGTCAAGTCCACCCACTCTGACAGAATCGTTTGCACAGTTGTACAGGGAGGTAAACTTTCTAACCGTAAGAGCATCAATATCCCCGATTATCATATCAATATGCCCTATGTAAGCGCTCGTG
>SVPX01000029.1 GCA_015065665.1 Oscillospiraceae bacterium
GTTCAGAATATGCTTCAAAGCGGTATCAATCAGTGGAGCGATGAATATCCAAATAGAGAGGTTCTCTCTGCTGATACAGAAAGGGGCGAACTGATTCTTGGAATCATAGATGAGCAGATAGTTTCAGCCTATGTTATGAACTGTGATGCTGACCCCGATTATTATAATGCTGATTGGCAGTATCCTGATGCAAACTGGTGTGTTGTACACAGGCTTTGTGTATCTCCTTTATATCATCGTCAGGGACTTGCAACTCAGGTGATGGAATATGTGGAGCAGACCGCAAAGGAGCAGGGCTTCTCCTCAATACACATTGATACCTTCTCAGGTAATCCCAAGGCACTGAACCTTTATCACAAACTGGGTTTTGTAGATGTGGGAGAGGCTTTCTGGGCAAGGGGCAGATTTGTAATAATGGAAAAGAAACTATAAAAAGGCTCCTTTGTTTAAAGGAAACTTTGTTTCGGCATAGCCGAAAGACTGAGGAATACAAATTACAAATAATTATGTTTGCAGATGATTTTTTGTGACATCCTATTTTTAACATTATTATTAAGGATGATTATATGAACACTTTTGAGAGAATATATGCGGTAGTCAGAAAGATTCCCAAAGGCAAAGTCGCAACCTACGGACAGATTGCAACTCTTGCAGGCAATCCTCATTGGTCGCAGGTTGTTGGTTATGCGCTTCACTCTAACCCTGACCCCCAGGGTATACCTTGCTTCCGGGTTGTGAATCGTTTTGGTGAGTTATCCTCTGCTTTTGCTTTCGGCGGAATCAATCGTCAACAGGAACTTTTAGAGGCAGAGGGGATAGAGGTTACTGATAATAAGGTAGATTTGAACATTTATCTCTGGGACGGCAGGTAATAACCCATAAATATTCGTTCACTTGTTGACAAATACAGGAATTTAACTTATACTTAACTGCATACCGATCTGTCGGTATGCGGTTTTTTCGCATTAATTTATATGGAGGAATTACACATGAAAAAGATTTTAGCACTTCTTATGGTTGTTCTCATGGTTGCTACATTTATGGTAGGTTGCACAGAGAATACAGCAAAAACAGCTAAGGTTGTTGAGGTTGACCTTACTCAGGAGTTCTACGCATTTGGCGTTGATAAGGCTCAGCCCGAACTTCTTGCTAAGGTAAACACATTTATCAAGCAGATCAAAGAAGACGGCACACTTGATTCCATCTGCAACAAGTACTTCGGCGAGGGCACTCCCGAGGCAGTAGAGTCTGCACAGCTTGATGAGTCCAAGGAGCAGCTTGTTGTTGCAACAAACGCTGCATTCGAGCCCTTTGAGTATATGGAGGGTGACAAGTATCTTGGTATCGATATGGAAATTGCAAAGCTTCTTGCTGATTACCTCGAGATGGAGCTTGTTATCAACAACATGGAGTTTGATGCAGTTTGTCTTTCTGTTGGTCAGCACAAGTGTGACATTGCTATGGCTGGTCTTACAATCAACGAGAAACGTAAGGAGTCTGTTGACTTCACAGAGTCTTACTACGAGGCTTCTCAGCGGCTTATCGTAAAGTCTGATGATACAACTTTCGATGGTGTTACAACTGTTGAGGATGTAGAGGCAAAGCTCAATAGCCTTGGTACAGATGTTAAGGTTGGTTATCAGAACGGCACAACAGGTCAGTTCTATGTTCAGGGTGATGCAGACTGGGGCTTTGATGGCCTCAAGGTAACAGGCGTTGGTTATCAGAACGGCTCTCTTGCAGTTCAGGATATGCTCAACGGCAACCTTGATTATGTTATCATCGATAAGGAACCCGCTACATTCATCACAGAGTCAATCAACGCTCTGGCTTAAATCTTAAAATTCAATACAAATACCTCACCTTGACGGGTGGGGCATTTGTTTTATGTAAAGGTAATTTTTATGGGTAATTTTGGTAGAAAAATTGAAATATTTTTCGAATATATGATAAACAGCGAAGGATACAGAATGGTCCTTCTGGGACTTAAGAACACTGCAATAATTGCTGTGCTCGGTCTGCTTATCGGTATTGTTATCGGTATTCTTATTGCTGCAGTAAGGGTTTCACCCAAGTACAAAGCAATTGTCAGAGTTCTCAATGGCATCTGCAGCGTATATGTATCTTTTTTCCGAGGTACGCCTATCGTAGTTCAGCTTCTGCTGTTTTATTATGTTCTCTTTCCTCTGATTGGTGTCAATATTACATCCGTCAATGTTTCTGTTCTTGTGTTCGGTCTTAACAGCGGTGCTTACATATCTGAGATTATGCGTGGCGGTATCCTTTCTGTTGACAGAGGTCAGATGGAAGGTGGCCGTGCTATGGGCCTTAGCTTTGCCGCTACAATGATGAAGATTGTTATCCCTCAGGCTATCAAGAATATCATTCCTACTCTTGGTAACGAGTTTATCGCACTTATCAAAGAAACATCCGTTGTAAGCTTTGTTGGTGCAACAGACCTGTACAAGGCATTCAATACAGCAGGTACCAACTCCTACGAGTTTATGGTTCCGTACCTTGCTATGGCAGTTATCTATATTATTATGGTACTGCTTATCAGTTTGCTTATTAGGATTATTGAGAGGAGGCTGAGAAAAAGTGATAAGAGTTTGTAATCTTAAAAAAGTTTTCGGTGATAATGTTGTTCTTGATGGCATTAACCTGGAGATTAATAAAGGTGAAATCGTAGTTATCCTCGGACCTTCAGGCTCAGGCAAATCCACACTTCTCAGATGTCTCAATTGTATGGAAGACCCCACATCCGGTAACATCTTTTTCCACGATGTTGATATTGCTGATATGAAGGTTGATATCAATGTTCATCGTCAGAAAATCGGTATGGTTTTCCAGCATTTTAATCTTTTCAAGAATAAAACAGTTCTGCAGAATATGACTCTTGCTCCTATATATGTAGCAAAGAAAAAGGCTCGTAAAGCAAAGGTGAGAAAATTCTTCAGACTTTCTTATGAAGCCTCTGATATCCGCACCCTCAAAGAGATTAATGCAACTGCCAAGGAGACCGCTCTTGAACTTCTCTCCCGCGTAGGACTTCAGGATAAAGCGGATGTTTACCCCTCAACACTTTCAGGCGGTCAGCAGCAGAGAGTTGCAATTGTCCGCGCTCTTTGTATGAAGCCTGATGTTATGCTCTTTGACGAACCTACTTCCGCACTCGATCCCGAGATGGTAGGAGAGGTGCTTGATGTTATGCGCTCACTTGCACAGGAGGGTATGACAATGGTGGTTGTTACTCACGAAATGGGCTTTGCAAGAGAAGTTGCTTCTCGTGTGCTCTTTATTGATGAGGGTGTCGTTCTTGAAGACGGTACACCTTCTGAGATTTTTGACACACCAAAGCACCCAAGACTTCAGCAGTTCTTGCAGAAGATTCTCTGATAAGTCTAACGATATAAATATATTTGCACCGCTTGGTTTCAGGCGGTGCTTTTTCTATTTATACTGACACACAAGAGGGTGCAAAAGCATAAAATACCACAAAGATACTTAGAAATGTTGTGGTGGTTTTTATGGAAACAGGATGCGGCTCCTTTGCTCTCATCGGCGGTGACAAGCGTCAACTTTTTTGCGCCAGATCTCTTTGCGATGATGGTTATGCAGTATCTTTAGGTGGCTTTGATACAATCGGTCAGATGAATAATATAGAGATAACTTCGCCTTTTGAAGCAGCACTTATGAGTGAGATAATAATTCTCCCGTTGCCTTCTCTTAATCAGAAAGGTTGCGTTCCTGCACCTTTTTCGAAAGAGGATATTGTTCTTACCGATGATATCCTCACTGCCATGAAAGGCAAAAAAGTTTTTTGCGGTATGAAGGACAGACTCTTGTCAGTTTATCCTCAACTAACTGCAAACACCTATGATTATTATGATAGAGAGGAATTTGCAGTGTGTAATGCTGTGGCAACTGCTGAGGGTGCAATAGAGATTGCTATGGGTTCCTTTGAGGGTACAATCAATGGGGCAAAGTGTCTTGTGTGCGGATATGGCAGAATAGGTAAAGCCCTGTGCAATATACTCAGGTCTATGGGTGCAAAACTTACTGTTTCTGCCAGAAAGCCATCAGACCTTGCCTGGATTGACCTTATGGGCGTCAGAGCAGTCAGAACAGATGAACTTTATAAGGAGTCAGGCTATGATATAATTTTCAACACCATACCTGCCCATATCCTTAGTTGTGTACTTCTTGCAAAGATAGCTCTTCACGCTGTTGTGATTGACCTTGCATCAGGTGAGGGCGGAGTTGATAAGTATGCCGCACAGAGGCTTGGCATCACTAATATTCACGCCTTGTCACTTCCGGGTAAAGCCGCTCCCAAAACCGCCGGAGAGATAGTAAAAAATACAATTTATCACATTCTTGAGGAGGATGACAGGTGACAGGAATAACCGTCGGCTACGCTTTGTGCGGCTCATTCTGCACCTTTTCGAAAACAATTCCCCAGATAAAGGAGCTTATAAAACGTGGGGCAAAGGTTCTGCCTATAATGTCGGAAACAGCCTACAAAACAAATACACGCTTCGGAAAAGCCGAGGAATTTATTTCGGAAATAGAGAGAATAACCGAGAAAAAGATTATCCACACCATATCAGACGCTGAGCCTATAGGACCAAAGAAAATGTGTGATTTGCTTATTATTGCACCTTGTACTGGTAACACTCTTTCTAAACTTGCAAATGGCGTTACAGATACTTGTGTTACAATGGCGGCAAAATCACATCTCAGAATCAAAAGACCTGTGCTTCTGTGCATAGCAACAAACGATGGTTTGGGTTCGTCTGCTCAGAATATCGGCAGACTTTTGAATGCAAAGAATATTTTCTTTGTTCCATTCGGACAGGATGATCCTGAGAAAAAACCAAACTCACTTGTAGCAGATTTTACTAAGATATCAGAAAGTGCAGCACGGGCTTTGGAATACAAGCAAATTCAGCCTCTAATAAAAGCATAAAATAAGGAACCGGCTTTATGGTCGGTTCCTTATTGATGTCTTAATAATTGTGTGTTTCGGTTTTACTTTGTTGCAAAGATTATGTTTTTGTGTTATCATCAATATATATTGTATATTGAGGTGTTAACTATGAAGTATTGTCCCACCTGTAAAAAGATAATTACTAATGATGCTCAGATTTGCGATTCCTGCTCAAAGAGCCTTACAGATATCTCAGCAGAGAGTGTTGTTACAGTTGCTACTGTTAAGGGCAGATCTGTTTCTTTTATAGAGAATGCTCTGAAGGACGAGGGTATACCCTGCCATTTTGCAAAGACAGACGGTAATATATACAATGACCTTAACGCAAAGGTTAATGCAGAAAGCGACTTCAGTCTCCTGGTGCCTTTTGAGTATTATAATAAAGCATTCAACATTTGTCTTGGCATTGGTATAGTTGAGCCTGAGGACAGGCTTATAGAGGAAACTGAGGTTTCTGACGATACAACCACCAAAACTTATGAAGAAAAGTTTGAGGAGAAGAATGGTGTCAAGCACCGCACATGGCAGATGATATGGATGATTATTTTCATTGTTGCAGGTTGTCTTATTATCTGGGGAATTGATTTTATCGCAGAGTTTATCAAGAGTTTCTTTATCTGATGCAGTTCAAAAGGAATGTGATTATACCTATGAGTGAAAATACATTTGTTACTGCCGTGATTGTAGCGGCAGGTAACTCTACAAGAATGAAAAGCGAAGTTAGTAAGCAACTTCTGCCTCTTTTGTCAAAACCTGTTATCTCCTATACACTTCGTGCTTTTGAGGAGGCATCTTCAATTTCTGAGGTTGTAGTAGTTTGCCGTGATTGTGACAGCCCTTTTATTGAGGAAATAGTTAAGTCAGAGAATTGTTCCAAGGTTACCGCATTTACTGAGGGTGGTGCAACCCGCTCTCAAAGTGTTATTGCGGGAATCAATTGTGCAAGTGACAAAACTACCCACTTTGCAATACACGATGGCGCCAGACCTCTTGTTCTTCCCAAAGATATCAATAGGGTTATTGAGGCAGGAATTAATAACAAAGCCGCTGCTCTTGCTGTGCCTGTTACAGATACAGTAAAAGTTGTTGATGATGAAGGTTTTATTGTTTCAACACCCTTGCGCTCAACTCTGAGGGCCGCACAGACACCTCAGGTTTTTGAGAAAAACCTGTATCTTACTGCACTTGAGAAGAACAAAGATGCTGATTTTACTGATGATTGCGCCTTGGTTGAAACTGTGGGTGCGAAAGTTCAGATAGTAATTGGCGATTATACTAATATCAAAGTGACAACACCTCAGGATATTGCCCTTGCTGAGGGTATTATCCGGGATAGAAATGACAGGGAGTGATATTATGTTCAGAATAGGCCATGGATACGATGTACATCGTCTTGTAACAGGCAGACCTCTTATCGTAGGTGGTGTGAATATTCCTTTTGAGTTGGGACTTGACGGACACAGTGATGCTGATGTCCTTGTTCACGCGGTTATGGATGCTCTTCTCGGTGCCGCTGCCCTTGGTGATATAGGTGGACTTTTCCCCGATACAGATCCTGCATACAAGGGTGCAGACAGTATGAAACTTCTTGAGAATGTAGTTTGTGTGCTTAAGGATAAAGGCTATACTATCGGAAATATTGATGCAACTTTAATTGCGCAGAAGCCCAAGATTAAACCTTACATATTACAGATGCGTGAGAATATCGCAAAGGTGTGTATGGTTGATACCGACCTTGTGAATGTTAAAGCCACAACTGAAGAAAAACTTGGCTTTACAGGTAATATGGAGGGTATGTCTGCCCACGCAGTCTGCATAATCTGTAAAGATTGATACTTTAATATTTAAACGAATACATACAGCACTTCTTTCATATTTATGGATTGAATATGAAAGAGGTGCTTTTTATGCTTCAAAAGAAAAAACAACCCATACTTCTTAGACGTTCAATATCTTTGATATTAATATCGTCAATCTTCCTTGCTTTACTTTTGCTTAATTCTTTTTCTGCAGATGCTTTGTCCGTAGATGAGATTACTGCACCATCTGCAATTCTTATGGAACCTCATACAAGGAAGGTTCTGTTTGAAAAAAACTCTCACGAAATACGAGCCTGTGCATCAATAACAAAAGTTATGACTCTGAATCTTGTTTTTGAGGCTATTGAAAGCGGAAAAATCAGTTATGATGATATAGTAACAACTTCAGAACACGCCTCGTCTATGGGCGGCAGTGATATCTGGCTGGAGCCTGGGGAAACCATGTCTGTATATGATATGATAAAAGCTGTTGTGGTTGCATCAGCCAACGATGCAGCAGTTTCCCTTGCAGAGCATGTCTGTGGTACAGAGGAAGAATTCGTATCTCAGATGAACCAAAAGGCTAAGATGCTTGGAATGAATGATACAGTATTCAAAAATTGCAACGGTCTTGACGAAGAAGGTCATCTTACCTCTGCATATGATGTAGCCTTGATGTCATCAGAGCTTACCACCCACGAAGATATATTTGAGTTCAGTTCTATATGGCTTGATTACCTCAGAGGTGGAGAAACCCAGATTGTAAATACAAATAAATTGCTGAAATCCTATAAAGGAATCACAGGTCTCAAAACAGGAACAACCGGTCAGGCGGGCAGTTGTATGTCTGCAACCGCTACTCGAGATGATTTATCACTTGTGGCCGTTGTGCTAGGTTGTGATACAGGTACAGCAAGATTTTCTGATTCTGCAAAACTCCTTGACTTTGGCTTTGCAAACTACAAAACAGAAAAATTGTTAGTTCCCGATGATTGCCTTCTTCCGGTGAAGGTTAAAGGTGGAATGGAGTCAGAGGTGCTTGTTGAGTGCAAAGTGGGGGATAGTGTTATACTGCCTAAAGGTAACGATAAAGTCCTCACATCCGATTTTACTGTAACAGAAGAGCTTCAGGCTCCTGTAGAAAAGGGGAGTGTGGTAGGAAAACTAACATACTATCACGATAGTGCTACTGTTGATGAGTATGATATTGTTACCAATACAGCTGTAGAGGCCATGTCTTTCAGGGCAGTTTATAAACTTTTGTGGCAAAATTTGTGTTCTTTGTGATATTTTACAAATAAGTTAGTGGAATTGTAAAATTCTCCTTGCATTATGCTGTGAAATATAGTATAATACCAATAACTAAAACTCTGTGTATGTATATACACTTATAATGGAGGATTACAATGCCTACTTATCTTTCTGACAAACATGTTTCAGGCTTTGTCTCTCAGGAGGAGCTTACTGCTATTGCTCCCCAGGTCAAAGCAGCTCACGAGGCTCTGCACACAGGTACAGGTCTCGGTAACGATTTTATCGGTTGGCTGACTTTACCCACTGATTATGACAAAGAAGAGTTTGCTCGTATCAAGGCTGCTGCTGAGCGTATTAAGAAGAACACCGATGTTTTCATCGTTATCGGTATCGGCGGTTCTTACCTTGGCGCACGTGCTGCAATCGAGTTTTTGACATCTCCCAACTACAACGCTCTTGCTAAGGACACACCACAGATTTACTATGCAGGTAACAGTATCAGTTCTACTGCACTTGCAGAGCTTATCGACCTGTGTGAGGGCAAGGACGTATCCATAAATATGATTTCAAAATCAGGTACAACTACAGAACCCGCCATCGCTTTCCGCGTTCTCAGAGAACTTCTTGAGAACAAGTATGGCAAGGAGGGTGCTAAGGAGCGTATCTACTGCACAACAGACAAGGCTCGCGGTACACTCAAACAACTTGCAGACCGCGAAGGCTACGAGACTTTCGTAGTTCCCGATGATGTTGGCGGCAGATTCTCTGTACTTACTGCTGTTGGCCTTCTTCCTATTGCTGTTGCAGGAGCTGATATCGATGCACTTATGGCAGGCGCACAGAAGGCTCAGGCTGATTTTGATAATGACGATGTATTTACCAACGACTGCTACAAGTACGCTGCACTTCGTAACTGTCTCTATCGTAAGGGCAAGACAACAGAAGTTCTCGTATCCTACGAACCTGCATTCACAATGATGTCTGAGTGGTTCAAGCAGCTTTATGGTGAGAGTGAGGGTAAGGACAACAAGGGTATCTTCCCTGCATCTGTTGTTTTCTCAACAGACCTCCACTCTATGGGACAGTACATCCAGGACGGCAGAAGAGATCTCTTCGAGACCGTTGTACTTTTTGACAAATGCAAAAGGGAAATTACTCTTGGCACAGACACTGAGAATGTAGACGGACTTAACTTCCTCTGCGGCAAGACAATGGACTTCGTTAACAGAAAAGCTTTCGAGGGTACAGTTCTTGCTCATAACGATGGCGGCGTTCCCAATATCGTTCTGAATGTAGCAGAGATGACAGAGTCTGAACTTGGCTATCTCATCTATTTCTTTGAGAAAGCCTGTGCAATCTCCGGTTATCTCCTTGGTGTAAATCCCTTTAACCAGCCCGGTGTTGAGAGCTACAAAAAGAATATGTTTGCTCTCCTGGGTAAACCCGGCTACGAGCAGGAAAAAGCAGCCTTGGAAGCAAGACTGGTATAAAACATTACGGAGGTAAAACTTATGGTAACACTTATTATCGGCAAAAAGGGTTCAGGTAAAACAAAGAAGCTCATCGCTCTTGCAAACGATACTGCAGCATCATCAACAGGCAATGTTGTAGTAATTGAGAAGGGTGCAAAGCTTACATACGATATTACTCATAAAGCACGTCTTATTGATTCTGACCAGTATGGAATCAGTGGCTATGATATGCTCCTTGGTTTCCTTTCCGGTATCTGTGCAGGTAACTACGATGTAACTGATATCCTTGTTGATTCTACATTCAAGATTTGCCCCACAGCTATCGAAGGCCTTGAGGCATTCATCACAAAAGTAAACAAACTTGCTGAGGACAGCGAGACAAAGATTACATTCCTTATCTCTGCAGCAGAGGATGAGCTTCCCGATGGACTCAAGGCTGTTTGCGAGGCTATCTGATAACCAATTAATTTTGTCAGTAACTGAAGTGCCACGGTTTACGCTGTGGCACTTTCTTTTATACTACATCTTGTGGGTGGTTGTTTTGGATATAATATTCAAAATGTTGCAGAATATATAAGCAAATTACCCCTAAAACCTGTAATTATCGGCAAATTCTATATTGACAAAAGCTATTGTACAGGATATAATATTAAACGATGTTTTATTATGCGTCAAAGCGTTTCAGAGGTGTTATATGGTATTTGACCTTAAAGAAGTTTTCGAACGCGACGGAGCTGCTAAGACAGTCAGCTTCGAACTGGCAATTAGCGATATCGAAATTGATGGGGGATATCCTTTTAACTCTCCTGCAAAAGTGACAGCAATCGCTTGTAACAAAACCGGAATAGTCCGACTTTATATCGACACAGAGTTTGTGTACAATCGTCCTTGTGACCGTTGTATGAAGCCTCTTTCTGATGTAATGGAATATTCCTTTGAGCATAGGTTGATAACTTCCCTTTGCGGTGACGATGATGGCGACTATATTGAAACTCCCGATTTTCGCCTTGAACTCGATGAGTTGGTCTTAAGCGATATCTTGTTGGAACTTCCTCTTAAATATCTGTGTTCAGATGATTGTAAGGGCTTGTGTCCCAAATGCGGTGCAAACCTGAATGAGAGTGAGTGTTCCTGTGATAAACGCACAATCGATCCTCGACTCGAGGTTTTAAGACAGTTACTTGATTAACACATAAAATATAAGGAGGACTGTAAAATGGCAGTACCAAAGAACAAACATTCACAGGCAAGAAGAGATAAGAGACGTTCAAATGTATGGAAGCTGGATGCTCCCGCTCTCAGCACATGTCCCAACTGCGGCGAGTTCAAAGCTCCCCACAAGGTTTGCGCAAACTGCGGCATGTACAACGGCAGACAGGTTATCGCTGTTAAAGAGGACTAATTTTTTTACAGAATTACTCTTAATGCTAAGTAAGACAAAAGATACAAGGCGGCAGTATATCTGACCGCCCTTTTGTTTTTTTGTGGAGGTTTTGCTCCACATATCCTTTTAGGGAGGTGCCATAGTGGCAGTTAATGTTTATTCAGTTGTTCCGGGTAGCAGTGCTGACCGCTGTGGAATAAAAGCAGGCGACACCCTGCTCACTCTCAACGGTCACGAAATTGTAGATGTACTGGATTATCGATTTTATCAGCTTGAGCGACAGGTTACAATTGAATTCTTATCTGATGGAGAAAAGAAATCAGCAGTCGCAAAGAAGCCTGAGTATGATGAGCTTGGTATGGAATTTGATTCTTATCTTATGGATAAGGAACATTCCTGCCGTAACAAGTGCATTTTCTGTTTTATCGACCAGATGCCCAAGGGAATGAGGGAGACTCTGTACTTCAAGGATGATGACAGCCGTCTTTCCTTCCTTTTCGGTAATTATATTACTCTCACCAATCTGTCTGAGCATGAGATTGAGAGAATTATCAGTATGCACATCAGTCCTGTCAATATTTCAGTTCACACCACAAATCCTGAACTTCGTTGTATGATGATGAATAACCGCTTTGCCGGTGAGTCTTTATCAGCTATGAAGCGTTTTGCTGATGCAGGAATTGATATGAACTGTCAGATTGTTCTTTGTCCTGGTATCAATGATGGAATAGAGCTGGAGCGTTCCCTTTCTGATCTGATTTCCTTAGGTGTGAATTCTGTTGCAGTTGTTCCTGTGGGACTTACAGACCATCGGGAGGGGCTTTATCCTCTCACTCCTTTTAATAAGGAAACTGCAGAAGAAGCCCTTCAGATTGTTGACAGATATGGTGATGAATGCGTAGAAAAATTCGGTAGAAGAATTATTTTTGCTTCAGATGAGTTGTATATCAAGGCTGAAAGAGAAATTCCCCAGTCCGAATACTATGAGGATTATCCTTGCCTTGAAAACGGTGTTGGTCTTATTGCGTTGCAAAAAGAAGAGTTCACTTTTGCTCTTGAGGATGCAGAAGGTGACAGTAATCTTGTCCGTAACAAAACTATCGCTTGTGGCGTAAGTGCTGCACCTTACCTTGAGGAGTTATGTAATCTTCTTAAGGATAAATATCCCAATGTGTGTAAATGTAAAGCCTATTGTCAATGATTTCTTTGGCAGAATGATTAATGTGTCAGGTCTTATTGTTGGCAATGACCTTATCTCTCAGCTTAAAGGTAAGAATTTAGGCACCGAGGTGCTAATTCCTGTATGTATGCTTCGCCGTGACGAGGATGTTTTCCTTGACGATGTTACGGTTTCTGAGGCATCAGCACAATTGGGGGTTACCTTAACTGCTGTCAATAACAGTGGTGAGGATTTGCTCTATGCTATGATTGATTAATATTCAGTTTATTTTATATATTGAAAGGAGAGTGTGAAATATGGCAAAACCCGTTATCGCTATTGTGGGAAGACCTAATGTTGGTAAATCCACTTTGTTTAACAAACTTACAGGTCAGCGTATTTCTATTGTTGATGATACTCCCGGCGTAACACGAGACAGAATCTATGGTGAAGTTGAGTGGCTTGGCAGACACGCTACCCTTATTGATACAGGTGGTATCGAGCCTTATTCCGATGATATCATCCTCTCTCAGATGCGCCGTCAGGCTCAACTTGCCATTGAAACAGCAGACGTAACCATTCTTGTTACTGATGTTCGTTCAGGACTTGTTGCAACTGATGCAGAGGTTGCACAGATGCTTCAGAAAAGCGGAAAGCCTGTTGTTCTCTGTGTAAACAAGTGTGACAGAATCGGTGAGCCCGATCCCGATTTTTATGAGTTCTATAACTTAGGTCTTGGTGAACCTATTCAGGTTTCATCAGTTCATGGTCATGGTACAGGTGATCTTCTTGATGCTGTATTCGACCTTATTCCCGAGTCTGATTACGAAGATGTTGAGTCTGAGGTTATCTCTGTTGCTATTATCGGTAAACCTAATGTTGGTAAGTCCTCACTTGTAAACCGGGTTACAGGACAGGAGAGAAGTATCGTTTCTAACATTGCAGGTACAACCCGTGACAGCATCGACTCCAGAGTTACCAATTCTCACGGTGAGTTTATCTTTATTGATACAGCAGGTATCCGCCGTAAGAATAAGGTTGATAACGCAATTGAGAAATACAGTATCATTCGTGCAAAGATGGCTATTGAGCGCTGTGATGTATGCGTTATTATGATTGATGCAGAGGAAGGCCCCACAGAGCAGGATACCAAAATTGCTGGTATGGCTCACGAAGCAGGCAAGGGTTGTATTATCTGTGTCAACAAATGGGATGCTATCGAAAAAGATGATAAGACAATGAGCGAGTTCCGTAAACAGCTTGACCTTGACTTTGGATTTATGTCCTATGCACCCACTCTCTTTATTTCTGCAAAGACAGGTCAGAGAATCGACAGACTCTTTGAACTTATCAAATATGTTGCTAACACCAATGCGATGCGTATCAAGACCGGTGTTCTCAATGAACTCCTTGCAGAGGCTACAATTCGTGTTCAGCCCCCCTCGGATAAGGGTAGACGTCTCAAGATTTACTATGTTACTCAGCCCAGCACAAAGCCTCCCACATTTGTTTTCTTCTGCAATAATGCTGAACTTTTCCACTTCTCATATCAGCGTTACCTTGAGAACAGAATCAGAGAGACTTTCGGACTTGAGGGTACTCCTGTACGCATTGTTGTCCGTGAGAGAGGAGATAAAGACTGATGGAGTTTATTACAATATATTGGTGGCGTATTATTGCAGGTGCCGTAATTTCATATCTTCTCGGCAGTTTCAGTTTTGCGGTTATCTTTACCAAACTTTCCAGCAAAAAAGATGTAAGAGAAATGGGTTCAGGTAACGCGGGATTTACCAATGTTCTAAGAAGTGTAGGTGTTGTTCCTGCAGTTTTTACCTATGTTTTTGATTGCCTTAAGGGTATCATCTCTGTTTTTATTACCGTGTGGATTTTCAGCCTTTCAGTCGATAACGCAGATATCCTTGCTCTTTCAGACAGTTTAAGGTTTGAGTATACTGCATACGGCAAATATCTTGCAGGTGTGTTCTGTGTTCTTGGTCACAGTTTCCCCATCTACTTCGGTTTCCGAGGCGGTAAGGGTATCACAACTATGTCAGGCATCCTTCTGGTACTTGATCCTATGCCTTGGATGTTGGTGCTTACCTTTGCTGTGTGGCTTACATTCTTCCTTTGTTCCAAGATTATTTCTGTAGGCTCACTTGCATCTGCGGTTGCAATCGTTGTGTGGAATTTTGTTATCACATATTTCTTTATGTACAGACCTTCACTCACAACAGATGCTCCTCTGCGTCTGAGTTTCGTAATAACAACCACTATAATAATGTTCTTTATCGGTCTGTTTGTTATTATTATGCACCGTGAGAATATCAAACGCCTCATACGCGGAGAAGAAAAGAAAATCAAAGCCAAGAAAGCCTGATTGATTTTTAATTAAAATTTATTGCACCTTCTTTTTTATAAAGAGGGTGCATTTTTATTGCAAAAATCCTTGACTACTGACATAAAAGACTATAAAATTTAAGTATAAGTTTTATTAACAAAAGGAGTTATTGATAATGAATTGTATTTTTTGTAAAATAGTAAACGGAGAAATCCCTTCGAGCAAGGTTTATGAGGATGATAAAATTCTTGCTTTTGATGATATCAATCCCTGTGCACCTGTTCATGTTGTTATTATCCCCAAGGAGCATACAATCACTTGTGCAGATGATATTACTGAGGATAACTGCCATATCGTAGGCTATATTTTCTCAAAGATTCCTGAAATTGCAAAGGCAAAGGGCCTTACAAATGGATATCGTATTGTTAATAATTGCGGTGAGGATGGCGCTCAGACTATCTTCCATATTCACTTCCATCTTCTCGGCGGTGAAAAACTGACAGAAAAACTTTGCTGATGTTTGGAACAAGGAGAATATTATGAACTCAACATATAAAATGACTATTGCAGGATGTGAGCGTGAGCTGGAGATGTTCTCTGTTAACGAGCATCTGGATATTGCGGCTTTTATCCTTTTTAACGATGTAGAAATTACTGAGAAGGCATCTGCTGAACTTCTCAAGATTTGTCCCGAACACGATGTTGTGCTGACTGCTGAGGCAAAGTCAATTCCTCTTGCATACGAATTTGCCCGTCAGGGATGCGGCAAATATATTGTAGCCCGTAAAGGCATCAAGGTGTATATGGAAAACCCTGTAAGCGTTACAGTTAAATCCATTACCACTGCGGCTGAGCAAACACTTCATCTTGGACAGACAGAGGTTAACGAAATCAAAGGTAAGCGTGTGCTTATTATTGATGATGTTATCTCCACAGGAGAGAGCCTCAGAGCTATGGAACAACTTGTTGAAGCTGCAGGCGGTGTTATTGTAGGTAAGGCTGCAGTACTTGCAGAGGGTGACGCAGCAGATAGAGATGACATTATCTTCCTTGAGAAACTTCCTTTGTTTTTCAAATAATCATTAATTTATTAAGGACTGATTTTTATGAAACGGCTGTTTGGAATCACAGGACTCACTTGTCTTTGTGTTCTGACAGCCTGTTTTTATTTTAATTTAATGGTAATGTATATTACAGCGGCGTGTGCTTTTGTTCTCTTCGTTGTTACCATGTTTATCAAGAACTTGAGAAAAGATGGAACCTTACCTTTAGCATTTATTACTATAGTTTTGTCAGTGATTCTGTTTGTTGGGTTTACCAATATGAGAGTTAAACCTGTTATGGAAACTTATGATGGTAAAACCTGTCAGGTTGTATCAACACAGACTAAAGAGGTTTATAAAAACTACAATTATTATTGCTATGAACTTAAGGTGAAATCTATTGATGGCAATAAGGTTAAATCAAATATAAGACTATATACAAAAGAGCATATATTCTCTGATGCTTATGATGAAATAACATTTACATCTGATTTGATTGCAGTTGAGAATGCTTCAGATATAGCTAAAGGTGTTTATCTACGAGCATATTATAGTGATGAGGTTAATAATATTCAGGTTTATTCTCCTGTAAAAAAGCCTCTTATGTATCACATAGTTAATCTAAGAGAAAACCTTAAATCTATCCTATATCTTGAGATGCCCTATGATAATGCCAATTTTTCATCTGCTGTGCTTCTGGGTGATAAGCATTCTTTGAGTGAAGAGATGAGGGATGTTCTCAGACTTTGTGGTCTTTCTCATATTTCTGTTGTGTCAGGTCTTCATCTTTCAATTATAGCTTTCCTTTCAAGAAAACTGTTTTCCTTTATATCAAACAAGTATATATCCTGTGTCTTTACAATTCTTGTTGTGATTTTCTTTATGCTTCTTTGCGGATGTACAATTCCTGTTGTCCGTTCAGGTGTAATGCTGATAATATATTTATTGGGAACTATAATTCCAAGACAAAGCGATTCCCTGAACTCTATCGGATTTGCGGCACTTGTTATCATTCTGATAAATCCCTATTCTGTGGGTGATATAGGAATGCTTCTGTCTTTTTCGGCAACTATTGGAATAGTTGTGTGGTATGATAAGTTGTATTCCTTTATGATAAGGCCTATAACTAATCTGTCGATTATGGGAATTAAGCCTTGGGGGTTTATAATAAAGACTATAGTTGGTTCTTTTGTCTGTAGTTTATGTGCCACAATATGGACCTTGCCTGTAACTACACTTGCCTTTGGTGGGTTCTCATCAGTCGGTATTATCGCAAATATTCTGATTGTACCTTTTATGCCTCTGATGATTATCAGTATAATCCTGTGTATATTGACTCACTTTCTTGTGTTTGTACCCTTTATCGCTAAAGTGTTTTCTTTTATCTCAGGATTTTTCTATGATTACATAATGTATATATGTAGCGGACTATCTGAGTTTCCTTATGCTTTTATTCATACCGATAAATCATATTTTTATTTTTCTATGGGTGCTACTTGCATTTTGATTGCAGTAGCTGTTCTTATAAATACAAAACTTGCACGAAAAGTAGTGATATTTTCATCTGTAATGATGGTGTTGTGGAGCGGTGTGCTGTATAATCTTACCTATGAAAACATAGTATGCATACATATTCCCGATACTGGCAGTGCCTTGTCTGTGGTGCTTTCGTCCTCAGATGGACACGCGGTATTATGTCTTGGTGGCGGTCGATTCAGAGATTACAAAGTAACTGATGCAATCGATAATCTTGATTCTGCAAATAAGAACATCCTTATTACAACAGGCTCAGATAACTATATGAATTATGCAAAAAATATATCCTCAGAGTTTGACTATGAGCATGTTTTGATGTATGATTATAAAGGTGAGATTGATTTATCTCTGTCAGAAGTGAAAGGTAAAACTCTTTCTGTTTTCAGCGGAGAAGAGGTTGTCAATTTATGGGGTAAAGTACAGGTGGAACTTATTCCAGCAAAAGATGTGGTTTATGAATATATCACAGCAGGGGACACAGAGGTACTTATTATTCCCGAGGATACAGACAGTATTGAACTCAAGGAAGAATACAGAAACCCCGATATAATAATTATGCATGAGTTTGCTGATAATATCGGTCTGCTCAGTTGTGATACCTTGATTATCCCGGGTGATGATTTTACCGTACAGGCAACAGCAGAGGTCTGTGCACCTATAGCCAAACGCATTATAACAGGTACAGATATATTCTATGATATAAAACTTAATTAGTGAGGAACTCATGGCTTATATTGATGAAAAAAACTTTAAAAAGCATATATCATCAAAAAAATTCAATAATATATACGTAATCTTCGGAGATGAAAAATACCTTGTAAAGTTCTATACTAAGGAACTTGTTACAGCAGTAGCAGGTAAAGAGCCCTGTGAATTTGCTTTTCATCAGTTTTCTTCCGAATCAGATGTACAGTCTATAGCAGATGCAATTATGTCTGTTCCCTTTATGGCTGAGTACAACTGTGTTCTGGTCAATGATTTTGATGTGAACAAACTCTCCAAGGAATTATATAACTCCTTTATGGATGTGCTGAAGAATATACCTTTAACTACCGTTGTTATTTTCAGTTTCCTTTCTCCCATAAAGCAGGAGAAATCTCAGGATTCCTCATCCTCAGACGGAGAAAAAAAGAGCCGTAGCCGTTTCAAACCTTTCTGTGATGCTGTTGATAAAATGGGTATGGGACTGGTGGCAGAGATTAATATGCGTACCGCTACTGCATTGGAGCATCAGCTTTCATCATGGGCAGATAAATTGGGCAAGAAACTTTCTCTCCCTGTTGCTTCGAGAATCATCTATTATTGCGGTACAGACCTGTATACTCTCCGATTTGAACTTGATAAAATCTGTGCTTATGCAGGAGAGAGTGATGAGATTACCCTTCCTATGGTAGAGGCAACAGTTGTCAAGAAACTTGAGGCAAAAGTATACGATATGGTTGATAATGTTATTTACGGCAATGCGGATAAGGCATATACTCAACTTTATCAGTTGTTTGCACAAAGAGAGGATGTCCGCGATATCCTTCGTGTGCTTGGCTTTGCCTATGTGGATTTGTACAGAGCAAGAGTTACCGTAACCTCAGGGGGAATGCTTAAGGATACAGCGGATTTCTTCAAGTATGGCGGCAGAGCATGGGTGCTTAATAAAGCTCCGAAAAAGGCAGAAAAACTCTCAACAAATGCCCTCAGAGAGAGTCTTGCTCAGATAGTAGATCTTAGTGCAACACTTAATTCAACTGTTATGAATGAAGAAGCTGCCCTTGAAAAATTAATTGCAAATTTACTGCTGATTGCCAAGAGGGAACTTGACTATGCTTAAGATAAAAGAAGCGGTTATAGTTGAGGGCAAGTATGACAAGCAAAAACTTTCTGAGTTTCTGGATACAGTTATTATCACCACATCAGGATTCAGAGTATTTAAAGATAAAGAAAAACAGCAGTTGATCCGCAGACTTGCAAAAGAGCGTGGACTTCTTGTTATGACCGACAGCGACTCTGCAGGTTTTGTTATCCGTAACTTCCTACGTGGCATTGTGCCTGATTCCCAGATTAAGCATTGCTATATTCCGCAAATTGTCGGCAAAGAAAAACGTAAAACCGCTCCCTCTAAAGAAGGCTTTCTTGGTGTAGAAGGTTTAAATGCTGACATACTCCGGGAGGCACTTGTTAAGAGCGGAGTCGATGTAGGGCAGGGGACTTCAACTGAGTTAAAAAATCCTGTAACAAAGAGTGATATGTTTGAGATGGGACTTTCCGGCAGAGAGAATTCAGCAGTTCTCAGAAAAAAACTTATGGAGTCATTAGGCTTACCAACCTATCTTTCTACAAATGCGTTGTTAGAAGTAATAAATTCTTTGTATTCCAAAGAAGAAGTACTTGACAAACTTAATTCAATATAATATAATTTAATCAGAAAACAGTAATGATTACTGTTTTATATAA
The DNA here is from genome assembly GCA_015065665.1 of Oscillospiraceae bacterium. GTDB lineage: Bacteria > Bacillota > Clostridia > Oscillospirales > Acutalibacteraceae > Ruminococcoides. Next base: position 19,421 of record SVPX01000029.1, read on the forward strand.
AAATAATATAAGAGGTGCTATTATGAATCTTAAAGGATCAAAGACCGAGGCTAACCTCCAGGCTGCTTTTGCCGGTGAGTCTCAGGCAAGAAACAAGTACACATATTTCGCTTCCAAGGCTCGTGCTGAGGGTTATGTACAGATTGCTCAGATTTTTGAGGAAACTGCTAATAACGAGAAAGAACACGCTAAACTCTGGTTCAAACACCTTGAGGGTATCGGCACAACAGCTCAGAACCTTGCTGCAGCAGCAGAGGGCGAGAACTACGAGTGGACAGATATGTACGCAACTTTTGCTAAAGAAGCAAGAGAAGAGGGCTTCGATGCTCTCGCTGATCAGTTCGAGGGCGTTGCAGCTATTGAGAAGGCTCACGAAGAGCGCTATCGTAAACTTCTCCAGAATGTAACAGAAGGCGAAGTTTTCAAGAAGGGTTCTATCGTTATCTGGGAGTGTGGCAACTGTGGTCACATCGTTATCGGTACAGAAGCTCCTGAGCTTTGCCCTGTATGCTTCCATCCTCAGGCTCACTTCAGAATCAAGGCTCAGAACTATTAATCTTTTATTTCTTATAAATAAAAAATCAGGAGGTGTTGCATCTGCAACACCTCTTTTGCATTTTCTTTTTAACTTTGGGCAAAATATATCAGGTGATAATTTTGACTAAAACTATAATTAAAGATTTTGCTTTGATAACTTTGGGCGGTGTAACATATATGGCAATTGAACTTATATGGCGACAGCGTACCCATTGGACAATGGCACTGACAGGTGGTGTGTGCTTTCTGATAATTTACAAAATTTACACTAGGTTTCCATATATGTCTTTACCTCTTAAATGCATTATTGGCTCCTTGGTAATTTCTGCGTTGGAACTTATAGTGGGCTGTATTGTTAATATCAGATTGGGTTGGGGAGTATGGGATTATTCCAATATGCCTTTTAACCTTCTTGGTCAGGTATGCCTTATGTATAGTGTCCTGTGGGGATTATTCTGTATACCGATAAGCGGTCTGTGCCGTCTTATAAATGGTCTGAGTAATAAAAAAATAAACCTGAGTGTATAATCTTTACAGGTTATCACTCAGGTTTTATGTTTATTCTTCTTCGTTGTTTTGCTCTTTGCTGAGCAACTTGATTGTAACAGTATCAATTCTCTGGTTTGTCACGCTGTCAACAGTAAAGGAAAGTCCTCTAAATTCAAAGTTGTCACCTTTTCTGGGGACAGAATCCAGTTTTTCAGATATAAAACCACCGACTGTAACAAAATCAGAATCCTCTTCGTTTCGTTTCATACCGAAGAGGTCGTACATATCGTCAAGTTCCATATCACCGTCAACCCGCCATTTGTGGTCAGAAATCTTCTGTATGTTACTTTCAATCTCTTCGTCTTCGTCCCATATCTCACCAACTATTTCTTCAAGCAGGTCTTCCATTGTAACAATACCAAGGGTTCCGCCGTATTCGTCAGTAACAACTGCCATATGGAGTCGTCTGCGTCTGAACTCTGTGAGAACAGATGAGAGATTCTGAGTCTGGAATATAAACTGAACAGGACCGATCAGGTCTTTGAGTTTAGGTGTTTTGCCGGAAGCAACAGCATCAAGATAATCCCAGGTGTGGAGTATACCAACGATGTTATCAATAGTATCTTCATATACAGGAATTCGTGAGAATCTCTGTGCTTTGATAACTTCCATTATCTTATCATGATCCTCATCGATACTAAGCATTACAACATCTACTCTGGGAGTAAGAACTTCAACAACTGTAGTTTCGTCAGAATCAAGTACAGAGCGAACCATTTCGCTTTCCTGTTTCTCAAGAATACCTTGTTCTTCAATTTCTTCAACAATATACTTAAGCTCATCCTCAGTAACAGTTGAGTCTTCACCCTTTACGCTGAAGA